>NZ_JAIVFR010000485.1 GCF_020829685.1 Nostoc sp. CHAB 5715
GTACAAATAGAAGGCGGTATCGATATTTCTTTGTCGCTGACTACTGGCCACTGACTACTAACAAACTCCTGATCTTTTGCAGAGGAATAAGCAGCAGACTCATTCAATCCATCTTTGGTATTCAAGGAAGGGTTTAGCTGCGCTGGGGGAATTGGATTTGAGCTAAATGCCACTGATTGCTGTGGTGCATTTGTAATACCCAAAACTATCAACGCCCTGGTTCTGGCTTGGTCTTCTGCTGCTTCTACTGTTTCTGCTGCTGCCATACCCGTAGCACGGGTTACGCCTTCTATTTGTACGCTTGCCCGGACAATATATTTTCCTTGAAAAATTTGCAATAATTCAGAAATCAGACTGCCTTTGGGATACAAGCTCTGGAATTGAGCCAACATAATACTGCTACCAATCTAAATATTTTTAATAACGGAGTTGATACTGCCTGTATGTTCAAGCTAGCTCATCTGCCCTTACTTTAATTTACATCCACTCGATACCCAGGATGCCTGCCAATATTGCTTACTATATGTCATCAGTTTCTTGGTGGGCTATGAGTAAGCATAATTCTCTATCAAGGTGATATTCTTGCTTTGCCTTGTGTCCCAATTGTAGCAGTAGCTCTTTTTTGACGAAATTTTTGGCTAGTGCTAACTTATCTGGGTAGTCTTGCCTGCAATGCTATACTGATTACCCAACTGGATATCTAGAACTATTTTCTGGAAGTGCGCTCTAAATCTACAATAATGGAGATAAGGTTCGCCCTCACTGCTTATTAAGCTGCTCACCTAATTGTTACCGATTCTACATGTGGGAAAATTGGGTTCATGGCAGTTCCGCCTAGTTCAAAATCAGAGTCTAATGTCGTAAAATTACCTTCACTCTAGACAATCAAACACCTGTAGTTTCCACGTCACTTGTTCCACTTGGGGAAACCCCAAGACCCTCCGGGTTCGGCAGTCCCCCAGACGCTCGTTCGCCCTTGGCGTCTCACGCCACTTGCTCCACTTGGGGAAACCCCAAGACCGCAGTGGCTCCCCTTGGGAGAAGACTCGCTAACGCTGCGCTATCGACGGGAACCGCCAAGACGGGGGCTGCCTCACCGCAGTGGCTCCCCTGCATAGCGCTTTTGGGCAGTATGGATTCTCTAAACCCAGCTTCTCAAAAACCCGTCGCGTAATTACCTAGCGGGGCTAAATCCTAATCAGGCGTGTAATCTTAAGTTTGGTTAGGTGAAGAGACTTGAACGCAGGCGAACTCTGAGAGCATCGTGCAGTGAGAAGTTCGTAGACGCCCAGAGTTGTCTGTGGATCGCCTTCCTTTGCTCGAAACTGCGGGAGTAGTTTATTGCTCTTGCAGGGTCGGGCTTCCTTTCCTTAGAACTTAGGAAGTCTTGCCTCTGAGCAATTCGTTTCTAACTTGTTTCTGTAAGCCGTGAGGGTATACAGAAAAGAACCAGATTGAATAAGAATTCAGAATCAATATAGTGGGGAATTCAGACCCGCCACTATAAAAGTTGACCACAAAACAAGAAAATTTTTGTGGGGAACTTAAACCCCTTGATTCAGACGCTTGCGGACTCGCTACCGCAACGCTTACGCCAGCGATGCACTGAGCCTGTCAAAGTGTCACACAGAATTAAATTCTGAATTTTGGCTCCTGACTCCTGAATTCTGTTTTGTTAAACAAAAAATGATGTTTTGACCAAAGGTCGGTTCACTGCATGGAATTTTCAATCGCTACACTCCTTGCCAATTTCACCGATGATAAATTGGTAGCTCGGAAGGTTTTAGAAAAGAAACTTGGCTGTGAAGATGAAAAAAGTTTACAAAAACTTCACATTGCCTTAGATGTTCTCGAAAAAATCGGTATTTTAGTAAAGGAACGGGGCAAGTACCGCCGTGTCTCAGAAGAGGGAATAATCGAGGCAAAACTTCGTTGTTCTAGTAAAGGCTTTTGCTTTGCTATTCAAGATGTGGAAGGGGCTGAGGATATTTACATCCGCGAAAGTCATTTGAGTAATGCTTGGAATGGCGATCGCGTTTTGGTCAGAGTTCTTAAAGAAGGTAGTCGCCGTCGCTCTCCTGAAGGGGAGGTGAAGCTGATTCTAGAACGTTCCAACCACACCTTACTGGCACGAATTAAACAGGTGGAAAGCGGTTTTAGGGCTGTGCCTTTAGATGATCGATTGCTGTTTGAACTGAAGATTCAGCCTAACGAGGCAAAGTTGGAAGAAGCGATAGATCACTTGGTTCATGTAGAAGTTTTGCGTTACCCATTGGCACAATATCCTCCCCTTGGTCGAGTCGTGCAAATCCTCGGTAGCGATGCCGAAGCTGCTGCTGATATAGATTTAGTTACGTGCAAACACGACCTTTCCCGGACTTTTCCAGATAATGTGCTAGATGCAGCCGCCAAGTTGCCCAAAAAGCTACTCAAAGCAGACCTGAAAAATCGACTGGATTTGCGTAATTTATTTACCTTCACCATTGAAGGAGTAAATGGCGATACAAAAGTTATAGAAAACGCTTTTAGTTTAGAAAAAAACTTAGCCGGAAATTGGCTTTTGGGCGTTCATATCACCGATGTTTCTCACTATGTCCAACCTGACGAAGCCCTAGATAGAGAAGCACTCAAACGGGGCAAATCAGTGTATCTGGGAGAATTAGTGCTGCCAATTTTGCCCCCAGGTGTGGTAGAACGCTGTTCTTTAGTACCTGGGAGCGATCGCTTAACTATCTCTTTTTTAATTACCGTTGATCCCCAATCTGGACAAGTCCTAGAGTGGGAAATTCAACCCAGTGTAATTAACGTCGAAACTGCACTGAGTACCGAACTTGCCCAAGCAATTCTCACTGGTGAAGCTCAAGATCAATCCCCACAGATTTCCCAAATCCTGCAAGACCTCCAAGCCTTGCAAACAGCCGTGAAACAAGTACGGTTGAATCGTGGTAGCCTCCAGTTGAATCTGCCACCCAGCCAAAACGCCTACTATGATGAGGGGATTCTCGGCGCTGTGGTGGTGAATGATTTACCAGTGCGATCGCTACTCACGGAGTTGGTACTGTTAGTTAATCAACTGGTAGCAACTCACTTAAATGCTCTTGGTGTTCCCGCCATCTGGCGAGTCCAAGGCACACCCGATGTTGAAGATGTCCAGGAAATGCTAAAATTGGCAGTCAATTTAGGCGTTGACCTCACACTAGATCCAGAAGTCGATATCCAACCCTTAGATTACCAACATTTGACCACAGCTTTTGCTGAATCTCCCTCTGAGCAAGTTCTTACTTACTTATTACAAGATACACTAAAGCCATCTGCGTACAGCACCACCAAAGGATCTCACTTTGGTCTGGCACTACTGCAATATGTCCATTTTAGCGCTCCCTTGCGGCGTTACCCAGATTTGCTGATGCAGAGAGTGTATTACGCGCTACTCGAAAACGGACGCGATCGCCGCAATACCCGTGTGAGAGAGCGTGTTAACCTGCGCCACTCCTCCAGCCACGAGGAAATTAACTGGAACGTTTTACCCCCAGAATTGCAACAAGAACTGCAAAGCGATTTAACTAGGGTAATTGTCCAAATCAACGACCGAGAAAAAGAAGTCCAAGAAGCTGAAGCCGATTTAGCCGGACTGCAAAAAGCCCAACTGATGAAGCAACGCATCGGTCAGGTATTTCAAGGGGTAATTACCGGGGTTCAATCCTACGGTTTCTTTGTGGAAATTGAAGTACCAGCCGCCGAAGTGGAATCCAACAGTAGTAATCCTGGTGTGCCTTTGAGGGTAGAAGGATTGGTACACGTCAGTTCTCTCAAAGATGATTGGTATGAATATCGCGCCAGACAACAAGCACTGTTTGGTCGCAAAAATCGCGCTTCTTACAGATTAGGCGATCGCGTCGCCGTCCAAGTAAAAAGTGTCGATTACTACCGTCAACAAATTGATTTGGTAACAGTCGGTAGCGATGGCGTAGCCAGAGGTTTAACTGGCAGTCCTTCCAATGATGAACTTTCAGACCTCTACTTACCACATGATATTGAGCCTGATGACCTAGACCCTTACTCTGAGGATGAGTAAAGTGAAAAAGCTCTTGAGCAGGGAGCAGGGAGTGATGAGGGAGATGAGGGAGATGAGGGAGATGAGGGAGATGAGGGAGAAATAAGCAATGCCCAATGCCCAATGCCCAATGCCCAATGCCCAATGCCCAATGCCCAATGCCCAATGCCCAATGCCTCTTATAAACTAAACATTACGTGTCAAATAACACCAAACCTCTAATTTTAGGCGTATCGGGCGCATCTGGTCTGATTTACGCTATTCGCGCAATCAAATTTTTGCTAGAAGCGGAGTATAGTATTGAATTGGTTGCCTCTAAATCAACTTACATGGTTTGGCAGTCAGAACAGGAAATTCGGATGCCACCAGAACCAACTGGGCAAGAACAATTCTGGCGAGAGCAAGCTGGAGTCGCAATTTCGGGTAAACTCCGCTGCCATCCTTGGGGTGACGTTGGAGCCGGGATTGCCAGTGGTTCATTTGCCACTCTGGGGATGATAATTATTCCATGCAGCATGAGCACAGTGGCAAAGCTAGCGGCTGGCTTGAGTTCCGATTTACTAGAACGGGCGGCGGATGTCCAACTCAAAGAAGGACGAAAACTGGTCATTGTCCCGCGTGAAACGCCTTTTAGCCTCATCCACCTTCGTAATTTAACCTCTCTAGCAGAAGTTGGAGTGAGAATTGTCCCCGCTATTCCTGCCTGGTATCATAATCCCCAAACCATTGAGGATTTAGTGGATTTTGTAGTTGCCCGTGCTTTAGATCAACTAGATATTGACTGCATCCCAATTCAGCGGTGGCAAGGTCGTCGCTAACACCCTCAGTGGATTTATTGTAAATTTCACAATAGTCCTAAAAAGGTAATGATAGAGATGGCTGATAGTGTCAGTAGTCAGTGAACAGTAATTAGCGAAGAATAATCAGACTGATAACTGACCACTGACTACTAACCACTGATAACTGACAACTGACAAAATTGCTATGGCTGTAATTCGCTTAATTCTATTGGTGGCAGTACTGGGAGGACTAACGCTGTTATTAGTCCAAAATTTCTCACCTGCCCTATCGCTAGTATTTTTGGGCGTGCGAACTCAACCATTACCACTAGCTATATGGATTTTGTTTAGTACTGCCATTGGTGCTTTCACATCTATATTAATTAGTACCTTGTTTAACTTATCCAATTATTTTGGGGGAAGACAACGCCAAACTCCTGACCGCCGAAGCACAACGCCTCGTGCGAAGGCAACCCGTAGAGAAGAATTTACATCTCGCCCTGCCAGTTCTCCACCACCAGCTAGTAAAAAAGAAGAGACTACTAGTGATGTATTTGATGATTGGGAGACAAATGGCAGTAGAAATGATGATTGGAACTTTGATGAAAAGTCAGAGGAAGCACCTACTCCTAATCCTCAAGCTCAACAGCCTAAAGACTCTAAAACTTACGAACGTCAATCAGAAGCCAAAAGCAGTTCTCAGTCTGGTTCAGTTTACTCCTACAGCTACCGCGAAC
>NZ_JAIVFR010000486.1 GCF_020829685.1 Nostoc sp. CHAB 5715
AATAGTCATATAAACCAGAATCAACTAAAATTTTACCTAATAAATTGGCTGGACGTAATTTTTGGCTGGCATCTCTCCAACTCTCAATATCATCAGCTAAATCTTCAAATTCTTCTCCATAACGATAGACTAAAGCTTGACGATAATCAGCACGCACTTTAACTAAAGGTATTAAAATTGCTAATAATTCTACAGTTGTGCGCGTATCATCAATAGCACGATGACTTGGTAATTGATTTAAATTTAATTTATTTGCTAAATTTTCCAAGCTATAGCTATCTGATTCTATAAAGCGTTTAGCTAAATCCCAAGTATCTACCCATTGAAATTTAGGAGTTGATAAACCTAATTTTTGAGTATGGGCTGTAATCATCTTAATATCAAAACCTAGATTATGCCCAACTAAAAAAGCATCTTCAATAAAGTATAAAAAATTCTGAAATACATCAATTGCATTTCTGCCATTGGCGGCTAAAAATTCATCACTGTAACCATGTATTAGTTCTGACTCTCTCACTGGAACAGTATTGGTAATATAAGCATGAAATTCTGCTTCTAGTTTCCCTGCAACTAATTTAGAAGCAGCAATTTCAATAACTTCATCTTGACTTGCTGAAAAACCAGTTGTTTCCACATCAAAAACAACAATTGTGCCAGAATCATAAGCAGTTAGTAAATTGCTAAAAGGATCACTATCAAGAAAAGTTTGAGTTGAAGCCATATCAATAAGTTTAAACCCACAAGCTTCTCCCTCTTTGATGACATTCTCAATACTGACAGCACCAATTCCCCGATTTGGACGCACTAACATCCGACGCATTGAACCTGTATCAAAAGGATTTAATATTAATCGTAGATAAGCCAAAGTATCTTTAACTTCCTGACGCATAAAGAATTGATGCTGCTCAACTGTTACACAGGGAATATGTAAATTTTCTAAAACTTTAGTAATAATCTCAATTCGTTTATGATTTCTAGTTAAAACAGCAACGCGGTTATATAGAAAATTGGGATCATTATTAGCTAATTTTTGAATCTGTGTTGCAATCCATTTAGCTTCATCTAATTCATTTTTTGCTGTATAAACTGGAATTAATTCTCCAACCTCACAATCAGGTGCAGGGGTAATTTTTGTGTATCTTTCTTTAAAAGAGTCAGCAAAACCAGAAGCAGCATTAAGTAAGGTTTGAGTAGCGCGGTAATTCCAAGTCAGAGAATATTCTTGAGGTTGAAACTCTTGTTTAAATTGACTGATAAATTTATCAGGTTCAGAGCCTCTCCACTCGTAAATAGTTTGGTCTAAATCACCAATCATGGCAATATTGCTAGTACGAGAAGCTAAACAACGGACAATTTCATATTCAGATAGATGAGTATCTTGTACTTCATCAACTTGGATAAAGTCAAAATGTTGCTTCCATCTTTGTTGAATTTCAGCATAGGAATTCAGTATTGAGCGAACATAAAAGATTAAGTCTGCAAAATCGAGAGCATGACGTTCTTGGAGAATGCTTTGATATTGACTAGCTAATTCAGCATCACGTATTCCTAAAGGTGCAAATAATTTCTCTAATGGATAATTGGGAGATAACTGCAATTGACTAGCTTTAGCTTTACAATTAGTTAATTGAGAAAATTTTTCTTGAGCTTCTTTGTCTTTTGTGAGACGGAAAATATCTTTAATTAGTCCAAGACAGTCAGCATCATCATAAACTACAAAATCTGCTGGTAAACCAATTTGACGAGCTTCTACTCGCAGTATTGAAGTACATAAACTATGAAAAGTTTTGATTGTAATATAGCGAAATTCCTTTGGACAAATATCTGCTAACCGTTCGCTCATTTCTTTAGCTGCGCGGTTAGTAAAAGTCAGACACAGTATTTTTTGAGCAGGAATACCGCTATTAATAGCTTTCACTACTCTTTCTGATAAAACGTGGGTTTTACCAGTTCCCACTGGAGCAAGAACTAATATTGCTCCGTTGATGTGGTTGATGATTTTTAGTTGTTCTGGGTTTGGTTGGGTTTGAGACATAGAAAGTATGATAATTTTTACTTAATAGTATTGTTTATCTTTAGTAACTGATTTTTGTTTCTGGTTGTAATATTGTCTAACTCTTGCTGGTTCAATCTCTCTGAATATTTCTGAAACTTTTCCTGATTCTGCAAGTTTCAAAGCATCTTTAATTAAATAATCATTTTTTTCTTCATCGGAAAATGGAATATTATCTGGTAAATCGTAATTGTACATTCCCAAAATCAAGATGTAGTTTTTCTTGAGTCGAGTAAATGGAGAAGGAACACTATTTAAAGCATTGATAACATTTTGAAGATGTTGAGGTTGTACAAATGGTTTGGCAAGCTGTCCTAAATATAGCCAACTTTCCGTTGCTTTGAGTTTTTCAATATCAGATTTAGCTGCTGTTGCCGAGTTAAATATTAATTGCCAATCATCTGATTCAAGTATTGGTAGAAAGCGAAATGCTTCAAGTAAAATAGCGCGGACATATTCACTTGGTTCTTCACTTTCTATTTCGGCATTTTGATAGTGTTGCCATAGCTGCTTAATAGCATCGGCATATCCTTGAGAAGCTAAACCAACAATAACATCTAGTAAATCACGAATCACGAATAAGTCAGGATCACGAATGAGGTCAACAATTTCTTGCCAAACTTGATCAAAACCTAGAATTAGTAACTTCTTTGCTGAGAATCTAATGGTACTTTCTAATTTTCTCCGGTTTATATTTGATTCCCGTTTTTTTTGCTCACTAATAGAATCAGCTTTTTCCTTGATAATTCCTTGTAGTTCTTTTAAACTGTCTTGAAAAATATTAACAATCTTAGACTTTATCTGATTTTTACTATAAATCCAATTACGATTTAATTCTTGAACTTGAAATTGACTACTCCATTGAGAAATGATAATAAAGTTATCATTTATAGGAAAATATGGTAAAGTTAACTGTTTTTTATTATTTAATTTTTCTGAATTTAATTTTTGATATATTTTCCGACTCAAGTCCATTTCTGTGATATTAATTCCCAGGGAATATAAACAATGTTGATATATTTTGATCAGTTTCCACCATGATTTTTCATCATGACTGCTATTAGCTAACTCAAATTCAGTCCGGTAATCATAATTCATTATCCATAAAGGAGCAAGAATATCAAAATTGAACTCTGTGTTTAATTTATCTAGACGAGAATCTGGTTTTATGTTTTTTGAAAAATCTGAGACATTATCATAATGTTCCGTTTTATCTTTATTAAGATTCAGTCCGAGTTCGCTGAGTTTATTTTTTAAATCTGTTGCAAATTGTTTAATATCATCATCATGCGGAACCACTGCAATAATATCATCCACATAACGGTGAAAGTTGATTTTATGTTTCCACTTCGGTTCATTAGCGAAATAATCATCAACAGCTTTCAGATACAAATTAGCATAAAAACCTGATGTTAGAGTTCCTTGTTTAAGTCCCATACCATTGTCGTGTCCATTATTCAAATTTTGTTCGAGAATTTTACTAAGTAACCACTTAATCCGGTCACTGGTAATTTGTAGTTCTCTTTCAGTAATAAGAAGTAACTGTTTTTGAATAACTTTGACATAATAGGATTGTATGTCAGTTCTTAAAACAGCACCTTTGGCAGCACCTTTGGGATAACTATTAGCACTTTTTTCTGATTCTTCTAAAAACTTTTTATAGTTTGGAAAGTAATCTTCATATAAATCTTCTGTTGGCTCTAATTTGAGTTGATACGAATAAAAATCAAGGTCGTTTTTTTGTCCAATAGTTTGCAGAATAGCAATAGCTAATATTTCTTCTTCTAAACGAGTTAGCTGCTTTGGACGACCTTTTGCTCTACCCTTGACAAATTTATAGTCAATATCTTGATTTGACGGCAGAAAATTATCTGAATATAACCTGTCAACTAAGTTATCAACAAGAATCTGCAAGTTCTCATCAATATTCTTTTCAAACAACCGGATTTCTATTTCGTCATAAAAAGATTCATTAAATAGATTACTTCTAGCTTTAGCCCAAGCTAATTCTATATTTTCCAAACTTATCAATTTATTCCATTCATTGTCTTCCTCCAGTTCGCTATTTTTAATTGTTTGACAAACAGCATTAAATTGAGCAGCATGATTCAAGATATGTTTATCTTGCCAATAACTACTAACAGGATTTTCAAAATAAACGGCTTGTTGACCTTCAAGAACATCATAAATTTTATGATTTTTACCAATAAAGTTTTCAAGAGCTTTGTTTATGGCATTGATTCCTTGATTAATATCACTAACTTCAATTATTTGTTTTAAAGATTTTTCTAAGTTTTTTGTTCCTATTGTCATTAAATGCAACTTTTCAACGGGTACTTCTTCCAATAAGCGTTTTAAGGAAAGTGCTTCATCTTGCCAAAACTCTTTTTCTATCTCTGTATCACTTTCTGGTTCTAATCCTAAAGCTTTGAGTTTTTTATCTCTTTCTCTTTTGAGAACTTCATCTCTACCAATAGCTGAAGCAATATCAAGCTGCATTAAAAAAAGATTAGATAAAGCTTTTTCTGAAGAATATTTCTCATTTAGTTTATTTTTTAGGTGAGTAATTGTAGTCAAAACTGCTTGTGAAAGAGGTTCATTTATTGCCTTGAAATCTAAGTAAATATTAAATGGTTTAATCTTTTCTTGGAGTTCCTGCATTAACTTTTTATAAATAGCATAACTATAAATATTGGGTTCTATACCTACACAAACAATTTCTATCGTTTTGGATTGAATTACTTCTTTTGGCAAAGTTAAAATCTTTTCAATAAAAGCAGCTGTAGCAGCACCCATCGCACAACCAACATCTAGCAAGTAAATGCGTGGTTTATATTTAATGCTATGGACTAACCTAGTTGAATTAATAACATTATCTAAAATATGCACTACTTCAAAGTAGTTCCGAGCAAAGAGAGCATAAAACTGAAATGCGGCACTTTTTAAATCTGCTTTATCTAAAGAATCTGAAATATCCTTTGAGTAATCAAGTTCCTTATATCCCTTTGCGTCTGAAATTTCCGACAACCATTGATGTACAGCAGAATAAGCAGATGCAATAATAGGATGAAAAGAGCGATAAATTTTGGCTTCTTCAGCCATAACTAAATTAGTGACTTGTTTCGACTTCTGCGCGGCAAGTCCTGAAAGTGCTTGTAACAACAGTTGCTTGGCTATCTCATTAATAGTCTTTCCATCATTTTCGGCTCTCTGTTTTAGAGCTTCTATAGTTTCATCCTCTAGTCGAATAGTAACTACTTTTCCTGCTTCCCATAAAATAGTTAGCTCACCGTTGAGAACCTGAACTATATCTTCAATAGTTTCTAATCTAGATTTACCAGGACTTTCTATTGCTTTACTAATAGAACTGTGATAGCGCGAAGCTGGGGAAACAACCCCTCCGGTGGCTCGATATTCGGCAAATTCCTTGGCTAGTCTATACAGCGTCCAGTCCAACTCCTTTAGACGGTGTTCAAGATCATCTTTATGTATCATTTTTACCTATTTTTCTAT
>NZ_JAIVFR010000487.1 GCF_020829685.1 Nostoc sp. CHAB 5715
AAGGGTTATTCTCAATCTGCTCCCTTTGCAATGGGTAAATTTGCACTGCGCGGTTTGGCTCAAAGTATTGCTAGAGAACTGGCACCAAAGAATATCCATGTGGCGCATTTCGTGATTGATGGTGCAATCCGCTCAGCAGTGCGCCAAGATCCAGCAGATAATCCAGATAGTACCCTTGACCCAGATGCGATCGCTCAAACTTATCTCAGTATTTTACGTCAACCCCGAAGTGCTTGGACATGGGAAGTAGAACTACGCCCGTGGGTAGAGAACTTTTAGGGAAGACAATTGTTACAAGAATAGTTTTGCAGGTATGAATATTGATTTTGGTGCAACTGCTACTGATTATGCAAAACACCGCGCTGGCTTTCCCAGTTCATTATTTAATAAACTGTCTGAATATGGTATAGGTTTACCAGGGCAAAATATTGTTGACCTTGGTACAGGAACAGGAACACTAGCGCGGGGCTTTGCCGATAGAGGTGCTTATGTAATTGGCATAGATCCATCAGCATCACTTTTAGAACAAGCGAGACTGTTAAGCGAATCTGTCCAACTCAAAGTAGATTATCGAGTCGCAACTGCCGAGAATACCGAGTTACCAGACGCAAGTGCGGATGTGGTGACAGCTGGACAGTGTTGGCATTGGTTTGATCGTCCCCGTGCTGTCCAAGAAATTACTCGGATATTGAGAAGAAATGGCTCAATTGCGATCGCTCATTTTGATTGGATACCCTTAAAAGGTAATGTAGTTGAAGCCACAGAACAACTGATAAAAGCTCATAATCCAGTGTGGGAAATGGGCGGACGTAATGGATTGTATCCCTTGTGGTTACAAGACATTGGCGAAGGAGGATTCCGCGAAATCCGCACATTTTCTTATGATGTATTTGTACCTTATACCCACGAAGATTGGCGGGGTCGAATTCGTGCTAGTGCTGGTGTAGGAGCCAGCTTGATACCAGAAAAAGTAGAAGTATTTGACCGAGAATTGGCAACATTACTCGAAGCAAGATATCCTACACCAATTCTTCAAGTTCACCATCGGGTTTGGGCAGCGATCGCCAAATCACCACAATCTTACACTAATTCGTAATTTGTAATTCGTAATTCGTAATTAAGAGGTGTCTAGATAGAGCCTAAACTAGTTGATGGTCGCTTATATGAATAACAGAGATGTCTGTAACGCATTATTAACCTACTAAACAATCGCAGAATTTTAGGAAAAATAACCATGATTGAACTTTATTATTGGACAACTCCAAACGGTCATAAAATTACGATTTTCTTAGAAGAAGTCGGCTTACAATATACCATAATTCCTGTGAATATTGGGGCTGGGGAGCAATTTAAACCCGAATTTTTAAAGATTTCTCCTAACAATCGCATACCGGCGATCGTTGACCACGAACCAGCAGATGGAGGTGCGCCGATTTCGGTATTTGAGTCTGGTGCAATCTTGCTATATTTGGCAGAAAAAACCGGGCAATTAATCCCCCAAGATTTACGTAATCGCACTAAAGTTTTAGAATGGTTGTTCTGGCAAATGGCAGGGCTGGGGCCAATGGCGGGACAAAATCATCACTTTAGCGCCTATGCTCCCGAAAAAATTGAATATGCCATTAACCGTTATGTAAATGAGACAGGACGCTTATATGCAGTGCTGAATAAGCAACTAGCAGATAGAGAATTTGTGGCTGGCGATTATTCTATCGCCGATATTGCTGCCTATCCCTGGATTGTGGGCTATGAGCGCCAAAGTCAGAATCTAGAGGATTTTCCTCACATCAAGCGGTGGTTTGAGACAATTAAAGCCCGTCCAGCAACAATTCGCGCCTACGAGAAAGCAGAAGCATTGAAAACTCAAGCGCTTGATCCAGATAAGTCACGAGATTTGTTATTTAACCAGTCGGCGAAGACAATTCAACCTTGAGGCGTTGCTGAATTGAAGTATGAATCTGGATGTAGAGACGTAGCAGTGCTACATCTCTACAGGGATTTTGGTATTATGCAAAATCATTTTCATACATGGAATCAGCAACGCCGATTGTTTAAACAAGCTAGCAAAATAATGCAGACTTATCTGTGCGATCGCTATAGTCTTAGTTATGTAGCGATCGGGTTTATACTCAGTGGTTTTTGATTGGGTGGACTACCAAAAGCACGAGTTACTGCTGTTTCGCTGTTCGCCTTCAGCTTGTTTGTTGACGGGGGAATCGGTGCAGCACTATTTGGTAAGATGTTTGCATAAATAGCTAAAAATCACCAGATAATACTATTGAGCGTAGATCCAGAGAATTTATAAAACTTAAAAAGGAGAATCATCATGAATTCATTGAAGATGTTCATAAATCCAGCAAAGATTTTTGCATTTGCCGTGTCATTTATTATATTCTGTTTCACTACATCAGCGATACCTTCGGTAAGCTTCTCTACGAGACGCTCCGCGAACGCTAACGCAGCACCAAGCACCCTTGCTACCTTAATTATCACAGAAAAAGCTTCCATTACTGGAGGAACCTTTAGTATCGACACAACAACACCAAATCCTTTGCCAGCTACAACAGTTATTCGCTCTGCTAAACTTTTTTTACCGCCTGGTGAAACTGGAACAATTAATAAGATTAAAATTACTAGCCCAAATGGACTTAAATTTGGTTGTCAAGATATTAAGGTGAAGGACGGTGTTGATTTAATTAAAGCCTGTGGTGGGCCTGCTGTTTTAGAAGCCGGAGGACCGATTACTTATGTAGCTGAAGGAAGTGGTTTTGCACCAGAACTTAACACCAACATAACAGTTGTTTTATCGGATGATTTTTAGACACCAGTTGAAACTGTAATGATAGCCACAAGTTTCGTGAATAATAACTCGCTCTAGCTTTTATTCCAGGCACAAATTAGCTTTATCGGCTTAAGCAGTTAGCATTTGTGCTTGGAATACATTCTGCTATATTCATCCATTACTTATGTCAATAATTTATCCCGTAACACATTTCAGTCTTGCCTTAATCGAATGGGTTTTAGTAGGCTGGGCAATTCGTTTGTGGCAGCAATCAACCAGTTTAGCAATGATTGTCTTGCCTATAGTGGTAGTGAGCATTAGCTATGACAATCTGATTCTTTCAATAGGAAGTCTGATTGGTGAAGGAGAGCTTTTGAAAACTCTCTCTATGCTGCGCTTTCTATTACATTATTTAGTTGTACCGCTATTTATTGTGATTGGTGTTGAACTCGCTCACCGCGCCAAAGCTGGTTGGGCTAATAGATTAGTGCGGGTTTTATCTTGGGTAATTGCATTGGGACTTACAGCGATAGATGTTACCACCCACTATATAGGGCTGGAACTAGTTCCAATAGAGTTTGCGGGAATCCTGCGCTATCATGTTGCCAACTTGAATGGCCCGCCAATTATCACGATTGTAGTTAATCTGTTTGTCCTACTAATTGGCATCGGTATTTGGTTCAGGTTGAAATGGCCGTGGTTATTTGTAGGAACCTTGGTTTCCCTTATTGGTAATGCTATGCCCTCCTATGCAGTAGGTACCCTTGCTGGAAGCTACTCTGAATTGGTAATGGCAATAAGTTTGTTGTTATCTGAGGAGCGTACACAATTTTTTCTTACTCAAGGAGAGACAACTTTTCTATCTAGTGACTAAAAGACAGATCCGATAACCCGCTACTTGGGTTATTACTTGGGTAGAATAAGTACGTGCATACTCCAAAATGTAATTATGCCAATTAAATCTTTACATACCGTTGTAATGAGCTTTTGGTGCTAATTAGGCAAGAAAAACCCAAACTATGTAAAAATAAATAGTGAAAATGCATCTACCAAAGTAATTTAAAATATGGACGCTCCTTTAAGGAGATTCTTGGCTACTGGGCAAGACCGAAGTTTGTTAAACTTTAAAAGATTACACTTACTAAAGAAAGTTAAAGAGCGAGCAGAAGTAATTAAGTCAGAATTAGCTGCTGTTAGAGAAGAAACTGACTTAAAGTATTTAGACGAATCAGGTTTTGTGCATGGAGCAAACCAGGTCATACCTAACAAAGGATTGTTTGCTCTTTACCAATCCTATTAGAATGCATTGATGTCAAAAAAACAACATTTCATAAATAAAAAACCCGGTTGGTCTTTGGATGAGCGAGATCCAAAGTTCATAGAATTTCTGATGCCTCTGTTTGGCTTTTTCTATGACTACTATTTCCGAGTTCAAACTAGTGGCTGGGATAATATTCCACCTCAAGAAAAAGTCCTATTTGTCGGTTCGCATAATGGGGGACTCGCGGCTCCCGATATGACAATGATAATGTACGACTGGTTCCGACGATTTGGTGTAAAGCAACCCGTTTATGGTTTGATGCATCCCAAAGCTTGGCAGGTTAGCCCGCCACTAGCGCAACTGGTTGCTAAGGCTGGAGCAATCATGGCTCACCCGAAAATGGCTTACGCTGCCTTGCGCTCTGGAGCGAGTCTGTTAGTTTATCCAGGTGGAGCCGAAGATGTTTTCCGACCGCATTATTTACGTAACAAAATTTACCTTGCGGGGCGGCAAGGATTTATCAAGTTAGCATTGCGGGAAAATGTGCCGATTGTCCCTGTGATTTCCTGGGGCGCTCACGATACGCTGATTGTACTGGCTGACTGCTATAAAATTGTGCGGCAACTCCACGAATGGGGGATGCCTTGGCTGTTGGGGATTGATCCGGAAGTTTTTCCGATCTATCTCGGACTGCCTTGGGGATTAGCAATTGGCCCGTTACCCAACATTCCATTGCCTGTGTCCATGTACACGCGGGTTTGTTTGCCAATTGTATTTCAACGTTATGGCCCTGAAGCAGCCAGCGATCGCTACTATGTCGATGAATGTTATGAATTAGTTGTTAGTCAGATGCAGCAAGAGTTAGATAGCTTAGTGAACCTAGCTGCTAAGTCTTAAAGCTATTGAGTAGAATTGACGTGTCCAACTTCTAACCAGTTTGATTCCATTAGAAGTTTTGAATCTTTAACTCCTAATTCCTAACTTTTTTGCTAGCCGCCGCTGACTGGTGGAATCAGCACGACTTCATCCCCGTCTTGTAGTAGGGTATCTGGTTCGACAAATATTAGATTAATTCCAAAGCGGGTAACGTCACGCCATTGGGAAAGTTCGGGGTGTTCAGCTATGAGGCGATCGCATACTGCTTTGACTGGCATACTTTTAGGAAATTCCAGTACCAGTTCCGAAACTCTAAAGGCTTCTTGATAAGCAGCGAACAATTTGACGGTAACGGTGATTGCAGATTTAGACATATAACATGCTTTGGCAGTACCAGCAAGTAGTTTAATACTTGATAAGCACCCTGAACTCTTGGGCTTAATTATACATTACTAAGTACATGATTTCATAAGTTCATAGCGAAAAAATGTTTCTTAATCCAACATTTCTGGGTCAATTCCTAAAGCATTGAGTTCTTCAATAGAGAGAGTACGCAATTTCTCTACAATTTTCTCCCGCTTTTGTCGCTCAATCACAGCCCGCTCCTCACCCGTTAACAGTAAATTTGTATCGGCTCAATAATC
>NZ_JAIVFR010000488.1 GCF_020829685.1 Nostoc sp. CHAB 5715
TTAAAAACCTGAAGATAAAAGCTCAAGCTTTTGGCTTAGAACTCATCCCTATTTGTGACTCAACGCAAAGTGTTTCTGTTTTTAATCATTGTTATACAAAAGTCTGATGTTAAGTCTGTTTCCCAGAACGATCGCAAAAGTTTTCGGTATACTGACTGTAAAAGTTGGCGATTTCCCCAAATAAAAACTTTCAAGAAGTCGCCTGATCACTGAGGGGAATGATTGATGCAAGCTCCAGTAGATTTTGCCGACATCACAGCGTCAACTCCAACGCTTTTAACCGTGACTGCCGAATACCAAGCCATTCAGACGCAGTTTAACCAGGCTCAAACCTCTGAGCAACGAAAAGCTGTTTTTCAGCAGTGGGATGCTTTGCGACGCAGACTTAGTACGTGGAGAGAACTTACGCAACTGCACTTTCACCAAGACACGCAAAACCCAGAGTACAAAGCTGCCTTGGACTATTGCAGCGAACTTTCGCCTTCTCTGACTGCCCAAGAAGTAGACCTAAAACGGCAACTGATCCACAGC
The DNA here is from genome assembly GCF_020829685.1 of Nostoc sp. CHAB 5715. Taxonomy (GTDB): domain Bacteria; phylum Cyanobacteriota; class Cyanobacteriia; order Cyanobacteriales; family Nostocaceae; genus Nostoc. The sequence continues at coordinate 532 of NZ_JAIVFR010000488.1, forward strand.
CCTGATCGCGCTGAACTAGAACAAAGTTTGGGAAGGCAAGCCTTTTTGTTGTGGGAAGCAGACATCACGACTTTTGAAAGAGCAATCGCAGCAGATTTAGTCGAAGAATCTAAACTTACCAATGAATACACCGAACTGATCGCCTCGGCAAAGCTAGCCTTCCAGGGTGAGCAGGTGAATTTATCGGGTTTGCAACCCTATCTGCAAAGTAAAAATCGAGATATTCGCCACCAGGCAGAACAGTGTCGCTGGCAGTTTTTTGAGCAGAATCAAGACCGCTTTGATCAACTGTTTGATCAGTTGGTGAAACTGCGCGATCGCATGGCAAAAAAATTGGGTTCGGAAAACTACATTGCGCTAGGATATCGCCGAATGCGACGGGTGGATTACGATCAAACCGATGTCGAACGCTATCGAGATCAAGTCGTTCAGGAGGTCGTGCCCTTAGCGATCGAGCTAATTCAGCAACAGGCTCAACGGCTCAACATAGACACTGTGTATTTCTGGGATGAGTCCGTCTTTGATGCCCAAGGAAGTCCAGCTCCAATTGGCGATCATGACTGGATGCTGGAACGGGCGCAAGAAATGTTTGATGCCATGAATCCATCGTTAGGTGACTTTTTCGGCATGATGGTTGAGCGGCATTTACTGGATTTACAAAACCGTCCTAGAAAGGCAGGAGGCGGATTCTGTACAAGCTTCCCAACCTATGACGTTCCCTACGTGTTTGCAAATTTCAATGGTACAAAAAACGACGTGCAAGTGTTTGCTCACGAGATTGGTCACGCCTTCCAAATGTGGCAAAGTCGCCATTTGCCAGTTTTTGATTACCTGTGGCCCACCCAAGAATCGTGTGAAATTCACTCTATGAGCTTAGAGTTTCTCACCGGCCCGCAGATGGAAAAGTTTTTCGGTGATCAAGCTGATCGATTTCGCTCTCAGCATCTAGCCGGGACGATTCTGTTTCTGCCTTATGGCGTGGCAGTCGATCATTTTCAGCATTTGGTCTATGCGAACCCAGAAGCAACCCCACAAGAACGACATCAAATGTGGCAACAGATGGAAGCTCGTTATCTGCCTTGGCGTCAATATGGAGATTTGAACTACCTCAACAAAGGCGGACTCTGGCAAGACAAACAGCACATCTATTGTTCACCGTTCTACTACATTGATTACACCTTGGCAGGGTGTTGTGCGTTGCAGTTTTGGGTCAAAGCCCAAGAAGATTATTCGCAAGCGTTGGCGGAGTACATTGCATTATGCGATCGCGGGGGTTCTGCGTCCTTTCGAGAATTAGTGCGATCGGCAAATCTCATTTCTCCGTTTGAACCTGGGGCACTTACTCAAGTTGTTGAAAAAGTGCGTCAGACTTTAAAGGCTGGGTGATTGAAAAATCTCTGAAGAAACATGGGTGTAGGGGTGTAAGGGGAGCCAGCGCAGCAGGGGTTCTTCGCTCCAGCTCAAAGGGTGACGTAATTCTTCTACCATCTCCCAACACCAATGTTCTTCTCCTTGTCGCTCAATTACTCGCAGTGGAATAGGTGGAACATTTTCTAAGGAAAATTGTGGCTGATTTTGATTGTTAGTAACTATTTTTACTCTTAACCGTGAATGCCTCAGTTGTAGCCAAGCCAGAGCTTCAGTTAATAAAGCAATGGTAAATGACCCTTTAATATCCTCAACTCGATAAGTGAAAAGACTCAAGCCCAACGAACCAGGTTGAGAGTATTCCCGTTTATCTGGCGTAGGGTAAAGTGGACTATAGACTTGCAAAAGTCCTACATTAGTTTTAGGTGAAGCGAAAGCCGAAAGATAAAACTCTTGCCCCTCACAAAGCATTAATATCTGGCGAGTAGAGGGTTTTTGATAGCCCGATCGCTTACCATTAGTCTCTAATGGTATAAGTCCAAAAAAATCTGCATAAAACGATGCTAGGGCGTGGTCAGAGGTGATGAAGCTAGAGTGAGTTCCTTCGCTTACCGATAGTGGAGAACTCGGATCAACTGTGCCGTAGCCAGGACGATTGTAATTATATCGCTGGAAAAATGCCTGTCGGGTTTCACAACCAATCACAAACATTTCCCTCACACCAACAAAGCGATTATATAAGCCAGTTCCCTCATTACCTGTAGCTTCAATAGCCCGAACTGGTTCTGTATAAATCCAGTCACCCCCATTGGCTTTGTCGTCGGTAAATGCATCGGCGATCGCATAAATATCTTTCGTCAGAGATGCAAACCATCGGCTACCGACAACAACAGGCAAAGTGTCACCTAAACCTTCATTGCGAGGTTGTTTCCACCACATCACCCGCACTAATCCATGATCTGCCGAGTTGCCGTTTTGTAGTCGTATAGATGTCAAATCCGACTCATGTCCGTAGAGTAACCCTGCTTGTTCTGCCCAAAGTTCTCCCCTGTTAACTTCTCGATAACCGAACTCCGCCCAATATTTCAGAGTAGCTTCAATATCCTATAAAACATGAATCTGGCGATGGCAGGCAGAACAAATATTTGCTGTTGGGCCTGGGTCTTGTTTTTTGCGTTTGGTATTTTGTTGTGGAACTAAGTGATGGACAGTCAAAGATTCCATCTCTCTTTGGCAGAGTTGGCATTGCTTGTGTTGATTATTTGACACCTGATGAATGATAAAACCCTATCTAATATCATAGCGATTACTAAACTAGGGCTAATCAACTCAACATAAAACTGCCCTGGAGTTAATCCAGAGCAGTTTTTGATAGAAGTAGATTATATAGGAGACTCTTATTGTTGTCCCCGGTTTATGCATAGTAAATACCGTTATATAATACTCTTCACCTCAAGTTTCGTACTTTACGCAAAAAACGAATAATCTTGAAGTTGGTATTATAAAGTGTAGAGGTCAGCATCAGCTAGCGTATCACAGAGGGCATCCGCGACTTTGAACTTCTTCCTTGGCGGGACACAGGACATGGCTGCTGGTGATGGGGTGCCCAGTAAGGAAATCTGGGGATGAAGGAAGTAGCGATTGCTATTACGGGGCGTTGTCCATCGTCTCCCCAATCGATTCTCACGAGTATTGCCGAAAGTTTTACTGATGTAGTGGTATTGGAGTGATGAGTGACGTGTTTGGGGAAAATTTGGGATCAAGACTCGTTTTACAAGCTCTTTTAGGCTGATGCACCACTAAGACAGTTAAGTTAAATTGCTAATGAAATCATATCCCTGCCTAATTCCCAGATTTAGGTGTAAATTCAGGTTAAGACTGCGGATTTTGGCGAATCCCTAACAAATTTCCGTCAATATCCTTGAAAGTGGATAATTGCACTCCGTGACCGACATCGGTAATTGGCCCAACTGAGACTCCTTTTTCAGTCAGGCTTTGACGAGCAGTAACTATATCGTTGACAACAAAGGTATTAACGGTATTACCTGGTTCAACTGAGTTACTCAAGTTCAATCCGATTGCAAAGCGTGGAATATCAGGAAAACTAAACTGTCTCCAGCTAGGTGTGTCATATTTTTCTTGAGGAACTAACCCAAGCTTGGACTTGTACCACTCGGCACTAGCTTCAAGATTAGTAACGTCTAGTTTAGTGACAAAACTATATTCACCAAAAGTGTTTTTCAATGTCATATTCTACTGTGCTAATCCAGAACTTTTCTAATATAGCTATCTATTATAAGCTCACAGGGATATATGCTTGAAAACTCTTAAAATCTTTATCAGTTGTCATAATATACCAACCACGACGAGCGGCTACTGAACAGAGTAAAAAATCAGTGTTAGCTCCTTGAATGCCATTTGTACGACAAGTATTGTAGAACTCAGCAGCTAACTCGTAGTCTTCGATAGTTAGCTCTAAATCACTAAAGGCACGCAGCGCATCTCTCAATCGAGTAAACTGTTGGGTATAACGAACTCCTGAAAGCACCTCTTGCCTGACAGCACCTAGTAAAACGACTCGCTCATCAACGATTAGCTCACGCAGTTGATTGACAATAGGTGCTGCTTGTAGTGAAGTATTACGCCGTAGTGCTAACGACCATACAGAAGTATCTACAACAACTTTCATTGCTGGTGTCGCTGTTGTTTGTAATTATAATTTTCGTCGTAATCGATTTTCCCAAACAAGTCCAGTACCTTCATTTGTTGACGACGTTGTACGTATTCACGTAAAGCTTGTTCGACCACATCACGTTCAGTTTGTTCAGTTTGTTGATGACTAACAGCTAAAGCTTGTTGAACTAATGCTTCGTCGATTTGGAGATTAATTGTCATGCACTTTTATTTGAGAAAGCAGACTAGCTAAACTTAATAAACGCAAAAATCAAAGTACACTTCCTTAGTGTTGCAGACTAACTTCAGTTAGGCTAATGAACATACAGTGCCTTACGTTGCACTTCTACAAAATTTTAACTCATTTTCATTTTAACTAAAACTTGTAAAAGATAACAGATTCAGATAACTGAAATATTGCTGCGTTTGCGATCACTGTGTTGATTTTGGGCATTTTAAAATAGTGTTTACTGAATACAGCCATGTTTAAAGGATTTAGTCACCCAAAGAAGAAAGCAGTGCTTGAAGACAATGAACTGACTACAGGCATTGTACAGCACCCAGTTACTCTTCGTTGGCAGACTTGGATATCATTTACTGGTCATGATATCGGGTGCATTACTGCCCATAATCAGCGAGAGGATGCTAATAAAATAGCTAAACAGATAGCTGATGCTTGGAGTAAGGGAAAATATCAAACCCAAGAAGAGGTAACAGCTTTTATTAAATCTTTGCCTACTGATGGTGTCATAGATCCATTGCCCCAAAGTATTGTAATGCAATTGAGTCAGCAAGCATTAAGCGCCAGGAAGTAATTAAAGCCAACGCTCCAAATTGAATCATCCATCCAGCCGCACTTACAATCCCAATGCAACCTTGAGGTCTAGCTCCGGTCAAATAAAAAACTAATCCAGCCGGGCTGACACCTGCTTGGAAAACCAAAGCAGTTGCTGATCTTTGATTCCAGCTTTCATTAATCCGTTAACAGT
>NZ_JAIVFR010000489.1 GCF_020829685.1 Nostoc sp. CHAB 5715
ATTCGTCAATACTTAGGTGAGGCTCTAGGGCAATGCGTCTTGGCATATACTTCGCAACTAAATACGCTCACAGAATTATACTATGTGTAATCATCCGGATTTGATATGACACACTACTAGATAAATAAAAAGAAGTGGCAAAGCCACTTCCTAATTCCCAGGTAGAACCTAAGTTATGAGTATAACCATTACAAAAATTTGAAATAGTATAAACAAACACCAATTAACTTAATATCTATGTTTTCCTTGTTTTCTGGGTTAGGAAATCCTGATTTTCATCAGCCAAATAACTGTATATTTACATAGCCTCATAATTGCAATGCAGACTCAATTTTATCCAGTTCATCGTTAAGATGTGCCAGTTTTGCCTCTTCATCAAGAAGCTGCTGTTCTAATTGAAACTTTACTGCCGTACCAGCCTCAACAGCTACAGCTTTCTTCATCTGCTTTAACTGAAGTGCGTCTAGTTTTTGTTGCGATCGCCGTCGTTGTCCAGGAGTTAAGCTAGTAGAAATTGGACTAGTTTCAATAGTTGCTGCTTCACCAGATAAAAATTTACTTCCACCTGCGTAATAACAAATGTAACTATGCTGTCAGTAACTTAAGATTCTGTAATAATTCTACCCAAATGCATTATGATTCTTAAAACTGCGGATAAATTGTTAAGATATTGCGATCGGGTTGCAAATAGATCGGAAATACCATACTGTTTATCCAAGGTTTTGACAAACAAATAGCTGCTACCATTGGCTATCATGCCATACAGAGGTTGTTCTGGGTTGGGATGAATCGCCATGTAAGCTAATGTCTGAGGAATCGCTAATTCTAAATCAAAGGTCGTCTTTTTTGACTCAATTAGGACAATCCATAATCTACCTTGCAAAACTAAAACATCAATTCTACCCCGTAACAGCTCATCATTATCTCCTTGTGCAACAATATCAACGGATACCTCGGTTTTAAATCTGTAAGGTGCTTGATAGAAACCTGCAAGTTCAAGTAATGGAGACAGCACGACCATTTTGACAGTTTCTTCTAAAAGACTTCCATCTGAGATTTGGTACAGATAGTTTTGTCGAACTTGCTCTAATCTTGTCTGCTCTGCTTCACTTAATCCTGGTAAATCTGCCATCCATTCGGTAAAAAATTGACTATCACCACTTAGTGTTAACCCCAATTTTTCCTCGACTTGGCGAAGGGTGGTAATTTTTTCTGCAATGGCTATGCTTGTGGTCATGGTTAAATTTACACTACTTGCCTAATATCAGGATAATTCAATTGAAGAGGGGATTGAAATTGTCAAAATGAGGAGGCAGGAGGAAGAAGGCAGTTCTTGCAGGAGGTAAAGGTCGAGATTATACCCAAATCCAAATTTCATATTGGAACACTTAAAACAGAAGTTGAACTTAACTACAGATAACCCGCATTACATCAATGCGTAAGTCTTAAAGATTACCAAGCCTTCTCAAACTCGCCCCCTACTCTGGGTGGTCAAAACTCCCGACCAGTTAGAGCAAGCTGTTGCGATCGCGTCCCAAAAAAACCCTTCCCCACTGCCGCAGACTTCACCAAAGCAGTACAACAGGTTGCACCAAGAACTAAATCCACCACAAAAATCTGATTCCTTATGATGATGACAAAAGGCGCTTAATCTCTTACCGATGCATCCCAGGCGTCGCGATCGCGCCACTTGCTAAAACTCAAAGTGGACGGTTTGAGTCTATTTGAAATTTTGCAGAAAAACTCTTTGTTTGCGAGGAAATTAACTTTCCCTTGCGTCCTATTGGTACACACATTGGTGTCCCTACAACTGGGTCAGGAATAATACGACACTCCAACTCAAAAACTTCCTGTACCATCTTCTCAGTCATTACCAGTTTCGGTTCCCCAGCCGCAAAAATCCGACCATCTTTGACAGCAACTAGATAATCAGCATAACGGCACGCCTGATTTAAGTCATGCAATACCATGACAATTGTCCTTCCTTGATTTTGGTTCAACTCATACAACAAATCTAAAACTTCTATCTGGTGTGCCAAATCCAAAAAAGTAGTCGGCTCATCCAAAAGTAAAATGTCCGTATCCTGCGCTAGTGCCATTGCAATCCAAGCTCGCTGTCGTTGTCCACCAGACAAAGTATCTAATGCTCTATCTGCCAACTCCAGTAAATTTGTAATTAAGAGTGCCTGTTGGACAATTCTTTCATCTTTTTCTGACCACTGTTGCAACCAATTTTGATAAGGGTAACGTCCTTGTGCTACCAAATCTCTAACTGTTAACCCTTCTGGTGCAACTGGCCCTTGGGGTAAAATACCCAACTGTTGCGCTACTTGTTTGGTGGAAAGCTTAAAAATTGAGGTGCTGTCAAGATATGCTGTACCGTGATATGGTTTGAGAAGCCTTGCCAGACCTCTTAACAAAGTTGATTTACCGCAACCATTTGCACCAACTAAAGCACTAATTTGTCCGGTAGGAATGGCCAAATTTAAATCTTTAATAATTGGCACACCATCATAAGCTAAAGACAGACTTTTGGTTGATAGTCCTTTCATAGTTGATACCATTATTTTTTCCGGTTACGAATTAACAAAAACAGAAAATAAGGAGCGCCGATAGCAGCAGTTATCACCCCACAAGGAAGTTCTATAGGTGCAAACAAAGTTCTTCCTAGCAAGTCTGCGACCACAACAATCACTCCCCCCAACAGTGCCGAGGTGGGAATTAACCCTTGATGATTTGTACCTACCAACTGTCGTCCTAAATGGGGTGCAATTAACCCAACAAAGCCAATCATTCCCGCAGTGGCGACTCCTGCACCTGCTAAGGCTACACCCACTAGTACTAGTAAACCACGTTGCCATTCCACGCGAGTCCCTAAACCTTTGGCGACATCATCTCCTAAATTTAAGGCGTTCAAATGTCTTGCCAATGTCAACGCGACTGGAACAAAAACAATTAACCAAGGTAATAAGGAAAAGACTTGCTCCCAAGTGCGTCCGTAGACACTGCCAGCTAACCAAACCAAAGCATTACTAACGTCATAAATTTCCCCAAAGGTAATCATTAAGCTGGTGAGAGCACTGGCGATCGCAGATAATCCCACACCCATTAAAATTAATAGAATCGGCGAACTACCATTATTCCAAGCCAGAAAGTAAATTAAAACAGCCATAAGCATTGCACCTGCAAAGGCTGAAACAGGCAATGTGTAAATCGGTGCTGATGGAAGTAGTACAATGACTGTAACTGCCGCCAAACTCGCCCCGGCATTGATGCCAATAATACCAGGGTCAGCTAAGGGATTGCGCGTTAGACCTTGAAAGATAGTGCCAGAAATAGCAAACGCCACACCTACCATAAAAGCTACAAGAGTGCGGGGTAGACGCAGGTTGTAAATCACGAAAGCATGGTCTGGGTTGCGTGTATCTAAACCTAAGACAGTTTTGACGATATCCCAAGGTGAGATGGGATATTCACCCCGCCCTAGATTCATCACCATCGCCCCTACAATCACTACTGCCAAACATACCAGCATTGGTGGTACACGTCGGTCTATGCGAAAAGATATCGTCTCGGAACGAATGACTAGCCAATCCAACTTCATTTTTTCACCTTTGATTTAGCCAGGTACACAAAAAAGGGTGCGCCAACGAGTGCTGTCATCACACCCACAGGTAATTCCTGGGGTTTGAGTAATATACGCGCGGCAACATCTGCAACCAAAAGTAAAGTTGCGCCCACCACTGCGGAATAAGGCAAAATCCAACGGTAATCAGCAAAGATGAAAAATCTGACGATATGGGGAACAACTAAGCCAATAAAGCCGATTGGCCCGGCAATAGATACGGAACTTCCTGCCAGTAAAACAACGCTAATAGCAGTGATGATTTTCACCCAAGCTGTTTGTTGACCTAAGCCTTTTGCTATATCTTCACCGAGACTCATGGTAGTAATTTGTCTACCAAGGGCAAAAGCAACGACTAATCCAAGGGTGACAAAGGGCAATGCTTGCAAGAACATATTGATATCGCGCCCAGCCAGTGAACCTGCTAACCAAAATCTAATTTCTTCTAAGGTGCGTTGACTGATGATAAGAATAGCAGTGGTTAGAGAAGAAATCAGAGCCGTGAGTGCCGCGCCTGCTACTGTGAGATTCAATGGTGTAGCCCCTCCTTTTCCTAGAGAACCAAGGAAGTAGACTAAAATTGCTGTGACTCCTGCGCCCAAAAACGCCACAATGGTTAAAACACCCAAAGACGAGCTGCCAAAAATAAAAATTGTGGCAACTACAGCCAATGCAGCCCCCGACTGAATACCTAAAATCCCTGGATCTGCTAGGGGGTTGCGTGTCAAACCTTGCATTAAGGCTCCAGAAACTGCCAAGGCTGAACCTACGAGTATAGCAATGAGCGATCGCGGTAATCTCACTGTCTGGATTACTAAGTGTTGGTATGAACCGTCAAAGGTGACAAAGGATGCCAAAATCTCTTCTAAAGGTATTTCCGCCGCACCTAAAGTGACACTATATACCAAGCAAATCAACAAGATAACCAGTCCCAAAACCAGACCAGCTAAGGGTGATATTTGCAGCTTTTTCCATCCTCTAGGCGACATTGTAGATGCTTTTGTCATTGCTACTTATGTACTCTCTCAACAGTTAACTGTTTATTAGCCATCAAATTAATAATAATTTTTGATAATTTGATGAAATATTTGCCTACTAAATTCAAAAAAGTAACCAAATATACCAATTTTATGCTAGTTCTTTTTTAGATGTTGCATAAGAAATTCAGATATTACTTTAAACTTATTGCAACTATTTTTCAACTCATGAGGTAAGATAATAGAGACTAGAATATTTGGTTACGCTGCTTTTCGACACTTTTTTATGGATTAGACTTCTATTTTTGGGTCAATTTCGTATCCTTGAAAAAGGCTTATACCAATTTAATGTGAAGCTGCACTAAATGAGTAACTCTCTATTCTTGGCGCTCTTGGCGTACTTGGCGGTTCGTTTAATATTCTGTGCATCTTCATAAAGAATTGGTATTAGTACTTCTGATGCTTTTTCTAAAGGGAAATACCATTACTGATCTAATCTTGAAAAGCGCCATCCTGTAATCAATAATGAATTGCCTATAGCTAGAAATAATTTTTAGGAATTGCTAGTGTAGATGGCAATGGACAACGAGAATTAGCTGATGCGATCGCCTGACTTTTCACGGGAAGTCTTCAAGCCTCGAAAAAGCGTGGCTTTTTCCACAGCCTAATTATCAATAGCTCTGAGTTAATGAAAATAGCTAACGCAAAAATCAGGGTTTAGGAAACCGCTAAAATGAGCTTTTCCACATGCCGTGAAAAGTCAGATTTCTACAAAGTTAGAAAAAGTGATGGCAATGAGCGATCGCATTGCCGTAATATACAGGGTTAACGAGGGAGTAGGGAGTAGGGAGTAGGGAGTAGGGAACCCCATACTTAAAAGTAGGGGATTTGATATCGACGTTTTGGGTGTCGCCCTTCGGAGGCCTCCACCCAAATAATCTATCGGATCCAC
>NZ_JAIVFR010000048.1 GCF_020829685.1 Nostoc sp. CHAB 5715
AGAGACTGGACAACGGGGCTATCTTCTCACGGGCAAAGAACGGTATCTAGAACCCTATCGCACTGCAACTAGCGAGATTACTCAGAAACTTAAAGCTCTGCGCCAATTGACTGCGGATAACCCCAATCAACAGGGGCGGCTCGATCGCCTTGAACCCCTGATTGCCAAAAAACTAGTTTTGATGGAACAAGCGATTAACGCCAGGAGCAAAAATTTAGAGTCGGCGCTGCAAATAGTTCAGACAGATCAGGGTCAGCAGATCATGGAGGACATCCGAATGGTTACTACAGCTATGGAGAACGAAGAGAATGAGTTGTTGAAACAGAGGTCGAGAGAGGCGAACATTAGCGCTCATCAAACAACTTTATTAACTATTTTTGGCAGCGTTATCGCTTCTGCGATCGTCGGTTTAGCAGCGATAATTACCAATCAAGAACTTGTAAAACGCAAGCGGATGGAAAATTCTCTGCAAAAAGCTCGTGATGAGTTAGAAATAGAAGTTAACAAACGGACTGCCGAACTGAGAAACACTAACGAAGAATTGCAAACTGAAATTAATGAGCGCAAAAAGGCGGAGTCAGAGATTTTGCGCTTGAACGTCCAGCTTGAGGGGCGAGTTGCAGAACGCACAGCACAACTCGAAGCCACTAATAAAGAGATGGAAGCATTTAGTTATTCTGTGTCTCACGATCTGCGGGCCCCCTTGCGGAGCATCGACGGCTTTAGCCAAGCGCTACTAGAAGATTATAGTGATAACCTCGACGCATTAGGTCAAAACTACCTCCAGCGAGTGCGTGCAGCCACCCAGCGAATGGCACAACTGATCGATGATTTACTGAATCTGTCACGGCTGACGCGCAGTGAAATGCGACGTGAGGAGGTTGATCTGAGCGCACTGGTGGAGGCGATCGCTACAGAGTTGCACAAAACACAACCAGAACGCCAAGTAGAGTTTGTCATTACACCAGGATTGGTTGCCAATGGTGATGCTCATCTGTTAAAGATCGTGCTAGAAAACCTGCTGGGTAATGCGTGGAAGTTTACAGGAAAAAATCAAAAAGCACACATAGAATTTGGGCTTTTGCAGCAAGATGACACCCATGTGTATTTTGTCCGTGATGATGGCACAGGCTTCGATATGGCCTATATTGACAAACTTTTCGGTGCTTTTCAGCGCCTGCACGCCATGACTGAGTTTGAAGGCACTGGCATCGGACTAGCTACTGTGCAGCGGATTGTCCACCGTCATGGTGGCCGTGTCTGGGCTCAAAGTGCAGTAGAGCAAGGCGCAACATTTTACTTCACCCTTTAACTATAGGAGAACATACAACATGATTTTACTTGTAGAAGATAATCCTGACGATGAAGCGCTAACCCTACGCGCACTCAAGAAAAACAATATTTTGAACGAGGTAGTGGTGGCACGCGATGGGGTGGAAGCCCTAGATTATCTCTTTGGTAAAGGTGTATACGCCGAGCGCGACATGAGCGTTATGCCGAATCTCATCCTCCTAGATTTGAAGTTGCCTAAAATGGATGGTTTGGAAGTTTTGCGAAACCTGCGGGCCGACGACAGAACAAGAATCCTTCCCGTCGTCATTCTCACCTCCTCTAAAGAGGAGCAAGACTTAATCAATGGTTACAGCTTGGGTGCTAACAGCTATGTTCGCAAACCAGTAGACTTTTCCCAATTCAGTGAAGCAGTGCGACAACTAGGGTTGTACTGGTTTGTCTTAAACGAACCACCGCCAAGGGTATAGCTTACCAAAGAAGGCAGGGGGAAAGAAGTATGAATAAAAACTTTAGTTCTGGGTCATTTCCCAGTTTAAAAGAAGAATTGCATCAAAGGTCAAGTGCCACGAGATACAAAGTGTCCATGATCAACCCCACGTTTTTAAAAGTGGGTTCCCACTGAGCCTCCTACCTCCTGCCCCCTGCCTCAAAAATATAAATGCAAAGCTGACTTTCTTAATTACGAATTACGAATTACGAATTACGAATTACGAATTACATGGGTATACCACTGCGCGTATTACTTGTTGAGGATTCAGAAGATGACGCTTTGTTGATACTGCGTGAACTGCAACGTGGTGGCTATCAAGTAACCTTTGAACGGATTGATACACCCACAGCCATGAAAGCTGCGATCGCAGATCAAACATGGGATATCGTTATCTGCGATTATTCCATGCCCACCTTTAGCGCCCCTGCTGCATTGAAGCAAGTCAAGGAAAGTGGACTTGACTTGCCATTTATTATTGTCTCAGGAACTATCGGTGAAGATACCGCAGTAGCTGCCATGAAAGCTGGTGCCCATGACTACATTATCAAAGGCAATTTAGCGCGACTTATCCCTGCTGTTGCCCGCGAGTTGCGTGAGGCACAGGTGAGACGGGAGCGCAAGCAAGCAGAGGAGCAGATTAAAGCATCGCTTCAAGAAAAAGAGGTGCTATTGAAAGAAATTCATCATCGGGTAAAAAATAATTTACAGATTATTTCTAGTCTGCTCAACCTGCAAGCAGAGTATCTTAAGGACAATCAAGCCCTTGAGGTATTCAAAGATAGCCAGAACCGGATTGAATCAATGGCTCTGATCCACGAGAAACTATATCAATCTCAAGACTTGGCAAAAATTAATTTTGCTGACTATATCCAAGATTTAGTAACTAATTTATTTTATTCATACAACGTTAATTCCAGTGCGATTAGCTTGAAAATGAACGTTGAGGAAGTTTTTCTAGTCATTGATGCAGCTATTCCTTGCGGCTTGATTATCAATGAACTTATTTCAAATTCTTTAAAATATGCCTTTCCCCAAAGAGAACCGGGAGAAATTTGTATTGAATTTTGCTCCCTAGAAGCAAATGTGTTTACACTTACTATCAGTGATAATGGTGTCGGTTTGGCCCAAGATTTTGACTTTCAAACTACAGAATCATTAGGTTTGCGATTAGTCAAAGGTCTAACACATCAGCTACAAGGCAATATCGATTTTATCAGCGATAATGGAGTAAAGTATAAAATTATATTTGCGACGAAAAGTTTATAAAAATATAAGTTTAACAAAATCATGAAGCCAATAAATATATTAGTTGTTGAAGATGAAATTATTGTAGCAATGGATATACAAAGTCGGCTAAGAAAATTTGGATACACTGTTCTTGGGCTTGCCGATTCTGGAGAAGAAGCAATTAAAAAAGCAGCAAATGATTCTCTAGATTTAGTTCTAATGGATATCCATCTTAAAGGAAAAATGGACGGTGTGGAAGCCGCTCAGATAATTCATAATATTTTTAAGGTTCCAGTAATATATCTTACTGCTAATGCAGATGAATCAACATTGAATCGAGCCAAAGAAACAGAGCCGTTTGGCTACATTCTCAAGCCTTTCAAAGAAAAGGAATTAAAGTTCACTATTGAAATTACACTTTCCAAACATCGAACGGAAAAAAAAATAAAAAAAAATGAACAATGGCTGACTGCTGTACTTAAAAGTATTGGAGATGCTGTAATTACTAGCGACGAATCTGGAACTGTAACTTTTATGAACCCTATTGCAGAGGAACTGACGGGTTGGAATTATTCAGATGCATTTGGTAAAGAAGTAACAGAAATATGCAAGATTGCTCATGAAGAAACTCGGATGAGAATTGAAAGTCCGATCAGGCAAGTCCTTCAGTCTGGCGTTACTGTCGGTCTACCAGAACAAACGATACTTATTGCTAAAAACGGTGCAGAAATCCCAATTGATGATAGCGTTGCAGCGATTAAAGATGACAACGGTAACATTACAGGTGCAGTTTGCGTTTTTCAGGATATCACTGAGCGTAAGCAGATATTGGAGGCACTAGCGCGTCGCCAGCAAGAATTCAAAGCACTAGTTGAAAATGCACCTGATATTATTTCCAGATTTAACGCTCAATTGCGCTACGTTTACGTTAATCCAGTTATTGAAAAGGTTACAGGAATATCAGCCGAAACATTTATCGGCAAAACAAACGCAGAGTTAAATTTGCCAGAAGAATTTTGTCGGATATGCGATCGCAAGCTTGGGCAAGTTTTTCAAACTAAGCAAGAAACCGAGTTTGAATGCAGTTTAGCGATCGCTCAAGAAACAAAACATTATTATACCCGTCTTGTGCCTGAATTGGCTAGCGATGGCTTGGTATATTTTGTTTTGAGTATCGCTCGCAACATTACTGCTCTAAAACTTGCAGAGGCGCAATTAATTTATGACGCTTTTCATGATATGCTAACCGGTCTGCCAAACCGCGCCTTATTTATGGAACGGCTAGAACGGGCGCTAATGCTGACAAAACGACGTGCGGATTATACATTTGCTGTTCTCTTTCTAGACCTAGATCGCTTCAAAGTTGTCAACGACAGTCTTGGCTATACAATTGGTGACCAACTACTAACTGCCCTTGCTCGCAGACTGGAGAACTGTCTGCGGGGTGGAGACACAGTTGCCCGTCTAGGGGGAGATGAGTTTACAATTTTGCTTGAGGATCTCAATAACATCAATGACGTAACTAGCGTAGTGGAGCGGATACACGAAGCTCTAACATCTGCATTCCAACTCAGCGGGTACGAGGTATTTACCACCGTCAGTATTGGCATCGCCTTTAGTAAAAGTACTTACAACCGACCGGAGGAACTGCTGCGCGATGCTGACATTGCCATGTATCGGGCTAAGGCATTCGGTAAAGCACGCCATGAGATATTTGACTCAAGCATGTACAGGCAAGTAACGAAGTTATTAGAGTTAGAGATGGATCTACGGCGGGCAATTGAACGCCAAGAGTTTCAGGTTTACTACCAGCCAATTGTGTTGTTAGAAACTTACAAAATTATTGGTTTTGAGGCTCTCGTTCGCTGGCAGCACCCGGAACAGGGATTAGTTTCTCCAGACAACTTTATTCCACTAGCAGAAGAAACTGGCTTGATTATCCCTATTGGTTATTGGGTACTGAGCGAGGCTTGTCGGCAGATGCGTGCTTGGCAAATACAATTTCCTAGTGACCCACCCTTGACAATCAGTGTAAATCTTTCTACTAAACAGTTCTCCCAACCCGGACTAATTGAGCAAATTACCCAAATTATGCAAGAGACTGGTCTGGAAGGCAATAATTTAAAGCTGGAGATTACCGAAAGCGTACTGATGGAAAATATTCAATCAGCAACTTTTATGCTCTTGCAACTGCAACAGATGAATATCCAATTACACTTAGATGATTTTGGCATAGGCTATTCATCTTTGAGTTACCTGCACCGCTTTCCAAGTAATGCCTTAAAGATTGATCGTTCTTTTGTTACTAAGATTGGTGCTAACGGAGAAAACTTGGAGATTGTTCAAGCGATCATCACCCTAGCCCAGAGTCTAAATATAGATGTAATAGCAGAGGGCGTAGAAACTATAGAGCAACTGGCACTACTTAGAGCCATGAAATGCAAGTACGCACAGGGATATTTTTTCTCCCAACCCCTGGATAGCAAGTCGATAGAGACATTAATTGCATCTGGCATTCAGCCAAGACAAGGATAGCGTTAGGGACTTGCAAGTAAAAAAATATCCCATCGCTTTTAGTGTAAAAATGGAATTGTTCTTCAAAGTTTTGGAATGGGCGAATTACAGCTATTTTCAGGTAAATAGACCACGCGGTAGGGGTTTAGCATTGCTCATTGGTGTCAACTTAACGTAAAAGCCATGTCCCGCAAGGAACTGAAGTTCCTTGCTAATAGCGAAAGTCATCTTAAGATGACTAAATATAGCCAAAAATCTTTAGTCTACTTCAGTAGACTTTAGCTATTAGCCTTGAACTTTAGTTCTAGGCGGTTGAGTCAGCCAACAGATAAGCGATTTTTAGCTTAAGTTGACACCAATGAGCATTGCTAAACCCCTACGATAGATGTGGTTCAAATACATGAAAACTGCTGTAAAATACCAGATGGTAAAGATACATTGAAAACAAAGCTTTAGTCGTTGGGCGATAAGTAGCTCAACCTTATGTAGCAGTCCTAAATCATTTGTGAACAACAAGAACCCTGGTTTCTTAAAGAAACCGGGGTTTAGGCGGGTGATTGACTTTTTTTTTCTCCTTTGGCTCGTTCGCGTGTCAAGCTATCAATAGCATCACCCAAAGCAGTAGTAAGGCTATTGCGGGTTTGAGCGTGGTTATCCTGCTCAGTTTTCAAAGCTTGCAAGAGGCGATCGCGTTCTTTGATTACAGCGATGAGTTTAGCTTGCAATTCCTCTACAGATTTTAGTTGTTCTATTTCTTGTTGGATCGCTGTTACTGGTGTTCCAGCAGTCAGTGTCTCCATCTCAAGACAAGAGAGTTTATGCAAATCTGCCTTGAGGGATGCGATCGCCTGTTGGGCCAATTGGGCATCCGTGCGCCGTTGTTCTGCTTCTGTGTTGTAAAGCTGACGCCATTTTTGGGCGCTTTCCCAAGCAGCATCGCGATCGCTCTGAAGTCCCGCCATCTGCTCTTTGAGTGTCTGGATTTCTGTCAACCACTCTTGTGTTAAAGTTATCGTTTGATTAGTATTTTCAGCCATTATTACCCTTATTCGTACTATAAAAGGACTAAAGTTACATTTTTCGTCAATCAAAAAAGCATGATGGTTTCTTTTTTCATTAGAAAAAGAGTATTACTTTGATCCTAAAGACTGACCAATCCATATTGGCATCAAAAGTTTTTTAAAGTAACACCTCAGGCTCAGGTATTAGTGGCGCAAGCCAAAAACCCAGAGTTAAAGCAACTACTAGAAGAAGGACGGAGGTTAGTGGATACGGGCGATTATGGTGCTGCGATCGCAGTTTATCAGCAAGCAGCTAGGCTAGATGCCAAAAATGCTAAAATTCATTCAGGTATTGGGTATTTATACGCTCAACAGGGAAATTACCGGGCGGCATTAACAGCTTATCGTCGTGCGATCGCCATCAACCCTAACAATAGTGATTTTTACTACGCGGTGGGTTACATTAAAGCGAATTTGGGCGACACGCGTGGGGCAAAAGAAGGCTACCGTCGGGCCATACAGCTGAACCGTAACAATGTTAACGCCTATTTAGGATTGGCTGTAACGCAATCTCGTATGGGAGACTATACTGCTGCTAGCTGGGCATACCAACAAGCAATCGACTTGGATAAGAACAACGCCCAGACTTATGAGTTAATGGGTTCCATGTATAAACAGCGCCGACAAACCAAACAAGCCAACAGCTTGCTTCAGAAAGCCCGTGACTTGTACAAGCGGCGTAATGACTCAGATGGCGTCAACAGAGTAGAAGCCATGCTGCGACAGTTAGGAGGATGAGGTTAATCTAACCGGCGTCCCGTTAATTCCACAAAAATATCTTCCAGATTAGAGGGACGCACCATCATTCCGGTTTTATCGGGCTGTTCATTCAAGTAGATATTTGCTGCTTCCAAAGATGGGAAAAACAGATATTCCCAACTACGAGCACCATCACTTCCCACATCAGACACACCTAATTGTTTCATCACCAAACCTTCACCGTGAGCAGAACGCAGCTGTTGTAAAGTTCCTAAAGAAATCAGCTTACCGCTATCCATAATACCGATGCGTCCTGGCTTGGTAGAACCAAAAGCATCGCACAAAAATTCGACCTCATCCATATAATGGGTCGTCAGTAGCATCGTCATTCCCTGCTTATTCAAATCCCGAATAATTTCCCAAAGCCGTCGTCTGGTTTGGGGGTCTAGTCCTACCGTTGGTTCATCCAAAAACAGAATTTGCGGTTGATGCAATAAAGCTCTCGCAATCTGCAACCGTCGTTTCATACCCCCAGACAGGGTTTTTACCAAATCATTACGTTTTTCTGCTAACTCAACATACTCTAGCCATTGATTAATTAGTTTTTGTCGCTGTGGGTTGCTAATGTGATGTAGCCTCCCATGCAGTTCCATATTTTCCCAAACGCTTAAATCGTTATCCACACTTACTTGCTGCAAGACTACGCCAATACTCTGTTTTGCCAGCATTGCTTGGCTCATTACATCATATCCACCTACTTCTATCCGTCCTTGGGAGGGTTTCGTTAGTGTAGTCAGCATCCGAATCGTGGTGGATTTACCCGCACCGTTCGGGCCAAGTAAAGCAAATATTTCTCCCGCTTCAATTTGGAATGACAGGTCAGTGACTACAGGTACATTGTTGTAAAACTTGTAGACATTTTCTAGAAAGACAGCAGCAGTCATAGTTATTTTGCTCCAATTAATACCTTTACCTGTATCGCTAACAGTAATTTGAGCCTGCGAGTTCTTGGTACTCTAACCGAATTTCGACCCGTTTAGTCATTTGTGAACAACAAAATTCCCGACTTATTTGAAAAATCGGGAATCTAAGGTTTCAATTTTCACAAATTAAATAGGATTCATATAGCGATTTTGATAGTAAGCCAAAATTTGGTTAACTCGTTGCCGACTTTCTGAACCAGAGTTTGCTGTCCACGAGATACACAAGCCACCAATTTGACTTTGATTGTAATCAAACTCTTGGGATGACTGGGGAATTAAATCCACTTCTACCCCTTCGACTTGATGTAAATGAGCTGCTATCTCTCTATAAACAGCTAAAGGCAAACCAGCGAATTCAATTTTTTCCTTAGTCTCCATCTTTATGAAGCTCCAACATTAAAAGGATTTGAGGGGGGCGTTGTCGCTGAAACCGGATTGCCGCTAGCAGATGCAGCTGACGGCGTTGAATTGACAGCCCCTTCCCCTACCATTTTGGCAACTTCAATACCATATTGTTCTAGAATCACGATGGGGTTGTAGCCGTGATTCATTTCAATACGTTTAACCAGTACACCATTTGCTAATTGCTGTCCCGCTTGCACATAGCGACTCGTCGGCTCATCCGGTACTTTGATAATTGCCTGTGGTTCCTTACTAATTAGAACTACACCAGTCACAACAACTGCCTTTGCTAACTCAGGTTGTGCTGGCGGTGGCAATACAGATACTAAAGCTGGGTTGGGGACAACTTGAGGCAAAACTTTAGGTAAGACTGAAATTAAAGTAGGATTGACTTTTTTAGTCAAAGTAGGATTGACTTTTTTAGTCAAAGTAGGATTGACTTTTTTAGTCAAAGTAGGATTGACTTTTTTTGGTACAGAAGCAATTGATTTTTTCTTCTGATTTAAAGCGATGCTGCGTGTTGGAAGTTTTCGGACTGCTAGCGATGCAGTAGGTAGCTTAGGCAACACGGGAACAGGTCTTACAGATGTTTTAGGCATTCCGGGAACCGTCTGCTTGAAAAGTTCTGCAAACGGGTCACTTCGATCTTTTGATAGCACAACTAACTGTACCCGCTCTGTAGCATTAGTGGATTGAATCAAATTAGCAGATGCAGGAGTAACTTTTGAAACCTCTTTGGCAGGTATCACTGGATTCTTAAAGGATTGAGCCGCTGGTGGCGACTTTGCTGCTATTTTGGGAATCGGCGTAGGATTGATCGCTTGTGGTGTATCTTCAGAAGCACATCCAGCGATCGCTAAAGTTAAAATAGCTGCAATTGTAATTTTTAAATTTCTGCCCATGAGCTGTTCTCAAAAGCCATTGGAAAATTGGAAAGTGGAAATTAACATGCCTGAAATTTGTATCAAAGGCAAAGTATGTTCCCTTTATAACCTAACTTTTTACTTTTTAAGGGTTATTTTTAGCACTGTCTACTGGGCATAACTGCGGCTTGGTGTTTATGCAATTAATCTTCTGCCACACCCATAAGCTGTTTCATCAAATCCAGACCTTTCTTAACTCTACGGGAAACTGTTACTACACTAATTCCCAGATGTTCTGCAACTTGTTTTTGTGTTAAATCCTGTAAAAACACACATTCCAACACATCGCGGGTACGTTGTTCTAGCTGAACCAATGCTTGTTGCAAGCGAAGTTGGTCTTCTTGTACTAGTTGAAAGCTGCGATAGTTAGGATCTGGAACTAATTCTCCCAAACAGGTAGAGCCTTCTTCTCCATCTTGGATTGGCACATCGAGACTCAAGGGAGCGCGATTTATCCATGCTAATTTAATTTCTTGCCATTCGTTTGGAGAAATTTCCAGTGCTGTTGCTAATTCTGAGTCTGTTGGTTGGCGATTATGCTTTTCACGCCAAGAACGTGACACTCCTATTGCTTGCTGTTGCAGTGCTAACCACTTGCGAGGAATTCGCACGGTGACACCTTTATCTCGGAGATAGTGTTGAATTTCACCCCGAATATAGGGAAGAGCATAAGAACTAAAGGCATGTCCCTTGGAAAGTTCAAATTTTTCAATCGCCCTGATTAAACCCAAACATCCAACCTGGAGCAAATCATCGTAGGTTTCATGACATTGATTCGTCCAGTAGTGAGCTTCTTTTCTCACAAGTCCAAAATTGAGTTTTACCAGCTTATTGCGAACATTTTCTGACGGAGATTGCTGATATTCTCGCAACAACTGCCAAATTTCATGTTTTAGTTCATTGGTGGTTGTGGTAGGCATAGACCTTTGTTTATTAAGTAAATCAACAATTAATTTTTCTCTTTTAAACTCGGCTGCGATCGCACGATATCAAAGATAATGTCGTGCTACATGCCTTAGTAAATTCTCTGGTAGATAACAACATTTTTCTAGAGAAAATTCTATAGACTTGCTTGACAATCGAGCAAAGTTTAAATAAGCGAAATTGGTATTTAGTTGCTTATTGATCTTCAGTATGATCTGTAGCTTTTTTTAGAACTACATAGAAATAAAATATAAAATTAGTTACCAAATATCAAACCGAGATTGTACTTAACTTTAATTAATTAATGCTGAAGCTAATTTCTATAAACAAAACAACAGTAGCTGGAATTTTGTTGGATAAGCAAAAGTTTGATTTACAGTAAAATTACGTGTTCATTAAAGCGAAATCCATCCAATAGTTAAAAACTACTAATAATTTTTAGAAAATACTACGTAAATTTACCCAAAAAAATCCAACAAAAAGCATCTCGCCCTTTGTTGTATTTAACCTTTCTCCCTTTTTGTAAAAAACGCCTAAAAAAAGGCAGGGCTGTTTCATTCTTTAAAAGCCTCTTGAAAAGCTGGGGACAAGGGAAGGAAGAATTTTTCTCTTGTCTCCCCTTGAACCTTTGTTTCTTTTCGTCGCTGTAATGCTTTTATAGGAATGAAACAGCCCTGAAAATGGGGGCAAAGAAGTTAACTTTTGTGATGAAGCCTGATGCTTATCTAACTCCAGAGAGTTTAGGCACGAGCCGGTTCAACCCGTGCAAAAAATAGACCGCGAATCTTAACTTCTTTAGGTTCACCAGCACCTAAATCAGTATCAGATGGCTGTTCGCTCTCGAAAGTACCAGCAATTTCACCACTAGAGCTATCGATTTTAGCGATTTGCAAAGAAATCTTGCCATTAAGATTTTCAGCACGCTTGACGTTAGTGCGGGTAAGTTCTTCATCATCGGCTTGGGCGGGGAGAGCCACAGCATTATCGTAGCCACTAACGACACCACGACCCTTTGGATCTAGGAAGGCAGCACCACGATAGGAAGGAACTTTGAAAGTGCCTTCAAAGTCCGTGGAGGTGTTAATACTGGTCAAACTGGGTTGAGTTTGAGCAACCAAGTTTTTGATGGTGAAGAGGAAAGGTACTCGCTCACCACCAGGAAGTTGCACAGTGATGGCTTGGAAGTCAAGACCGTCAGTTTCCACAAAGGTGAGGCTATTATCTGGGTTGATTTTTAGGTTGCCTTGCACTTGGTCAATAGTGGAAGTGTATCTGGTCAACAATTTGCCAGCAACAAATTCTGCTTGTTGGCGTTTATTAGCAGGTTCTTCTTTGATGAAGAAGCTAGTTGGTTCTAAGCAAAGTTCTTTGATGGCATAAGACTGGCTAGAATCAATGGGAATGAAGCCACGGCTTGTTTCTGCTAGTTGGGGGCATTTGTTAGCCAAGCCAGTGCCGCGAATTTGATCGTAAGTGAGTACATCTCTACCACTACTAACAGCAGGAGTATCACTACAAGCAGTTATTAACCCCAGGCACAAAGCCAAGAATGCAACAATTAAAGCGCGATACCTCATGGTCAACCTCAATCTCAAAAATTAATATCTAAGTTGTAAAACTGCATCGAAGCTTTGATTTCTGACGATAAGCCATCCTTTATCGGACACTGCGTTGCTCTTTCTTAGAGTTGAAACAAGTGTCCGGGCGTATAGGTTGGCAGTCGCCACTCAAACTTTTCTCTGCTAAACGTACTTAAACGTGTCTCTGCTTCGCACTTTGCTCTTGCATATAGCAAAAGCGGCGTCGCCCAAGTCTTTTTGTATCATGTATGTGACGCCACTACATACAGCCCATTGTTTGATGGGTAAATTAGCCAGATCATACGATTTTTTTTAACTCAAAATCCAAGAAAGTCTCATCTTGATCGCATTTAGCTGCTGTGGAGGCTATGGTAAAGGTTACTACGCTCTTTTACGAGCGATCGCAATTGCTTTGATAAAGATACAAATCTAGTTATATTCACCCCTTACTCAACGAAGAGGCAGTTCTTGCTGGGGGAAACGGAGATTCCAGAAAAAACTCATAGAACCTCGCGGGATGCGGGAAACTCAGAGGCTTTAGCTGAGTTGCTTACTTAGAAGCCTACAGAAGGTTCATTTTCTGGAAGAACGATTGGCAAACTAGGGAAAATTAAAAATCTCCGGTAAATTTGAGTTGACCTCATTTATACGGAAAGGATGGCATGAACAATAATAAAAATCTTGAATCAGGGGAGTTGTCCTGTAAACTGCAAACGATCACAACTGTGGTGTATGATGCAGTTCAAGGTTGTGAAGGCGATAGTGTAGCTCTTTTGGCAATGCTTCGGCAATTAGAGCATTTACACCGAGAGATCCGGGATGGGGTTTTTCAAGAGAGTTTGCCTGTTAACCGTCGGCAACTCTACTCACTACTGAAAGATATTGAGTCTGAGGGAGGCTGGCCTTATATTGAGCGCATGAGACTACAAGCCTTTTTAGCAAATTTGCCACAAGAGGCTCCCGCAGAAAATAATCATGAAGTTTTAGAGAGCGATCGCTCATACGGCTGATCATCTCGAAATAAATTTCTAGCTGTGAATTAACAATTTTGATCGCCTCATCAACCGCTAAACCAAGAGCGGTTGTCCATTGAGGCTTCAAGCTAATTCATAATTATTAATTCATAATTCATAATTAAAAAGGGTTTGTACTGGTTATACCATCACAAAGAAGGCGATCGCGCTTTTCAAGATTGCGGTTGTGTTTGAGGTAATCGTCCATCCAGTCGCAACCACGAACAAGTAGGTCGTCAAGATGTAAATTCCACAGAATTATCGTGTTGTCATCACTGGCTGATGCTAGGGTTTGACCATCTGGGCTAAAACTGACACTTAATACCGGAGCGCGATGCCCATTGAGACTTTTAATTAATTTGCCATCACGGCTCCAGAGTTTCACTGTACTGTCCCAACTGGCGGCGGCGAGCAATTCACCATTGGGACTGAAAGTAACGGCATTGACGCTATCACTGTACCCCTTTAATAAGGTTTTTAACAACGTCCCATCCCGTCGCCACAGTTTTACGGTGTTATCCCAGCTGGCAGAAGCCAGTAGCTCGTCAGTGGGACTAAAGCTAACGCCTAACACCCAACTGTCATGGGGCGAAAAGGTTTTGAGCAAAGTACCATCCCGTCGCCACAGTTTCACAGTTTGATCATCACTGGCGGAAGCTAAAATCTGACTATCAGGACTGAAATTTACGCTATTTACCCAACCCTGATGCCCTACTAAGGTTTTGAGCAACTTGCCTTCACGGTTCCAAAGTTTCACTGTTTTATCTTTGCTAGCTGATGCCAAAAACTCACCATCAGGGCTGAAACTTACGCTCATCACACTATCAGTATGCCCGTGGAGAGTCATGATTAAAGTACCGTCAAGCCGCCAAAGTTTCACAGTTTTGTCATAACTCCCTGAGGTCAGCATTTCACCCTTTGGGTCAAAACTGACACTAGGAATTTGATTTGTATGCAAGGGACTTGGGACAAATGACCACTAACAATCAACTGAATTATCAGTTGATCAGCAGTATTTTTGGTTCAGGGTATTTGCGGGTTAGGAATTGCTAAAAAGGCTACTTTAGCTGCGGCTTGTTCAGCAGTTTTGATCGAGCGTCCTTTACCAACTCCTAGCTTGTTTCTATAGATTGTGGTGTTTACAAAGGAGGTTATCACGCTGACAGTGCTTATACCTACATGGTAGGGGAAGTTAAAAGTGAAGTGGTGGAACTGCTCAGAGTAACTAAGCAATCCCTTTACGAAGGAATAAAGCAGGTGAAACCCGGCAACAGGATAGGTGACGTGAGTTATGCGATACAAAGTCTGACAGAAGGTCACAATTATGGTGTAGTAAGGGAGCTTGTGGGACATGGAGTCGGTAAATTTTTACATGAGGCTCCGGAAGTACCCAACTTCGGAAAGCGTGGAAACGGTCCGAGATTGCAGGCAGGAATGGTGATTGCAATTGAGCCGATGATT
>NZ_JAIVFR010000490.1 GCF_020829685.1 Nostoc sp. CHAB 5715
CGTTGTAGTGCGGGTTACTACTAGAGCATCCTGTACTGAAATCGATCAGGTTGATGTTAGCAAGCTTGAGGCGTTTGGTAATGCTGAAAAAGCCAACATTAAGAGAAAGAGACGCAAAAATAATCGCAGATAAAACTCCTTCTGGAGCAAATAGGCACAGTGGCTCGTCGAGGGCACTGCCTCGTGCTTTGCCGTCATCAATCCCATCTTGATTGTCAGCGCTGTCAGATATATTGAATTTAACTGTCAGTCCAATACCGCCCCCCACAGTCAGATCGATAGCTCCAAGACTTACGCCAGCTGCCGCAGTTAGCAAACCGCCTAACGCCAGGTTGTCACCATTTACGGGTTGACTGATATAGAATCCATCGGAAATGAGAGCAGGATTGCTAAAGTTGTTTTCCTTAAACATATCTTTTGCAGTAACTTTAAGGAATCCAAGGGTAGCTTCTGCTGTCGGCAGTGAAGGCTTGAGTGAAATGCTGATATCTTTATCAGGAGAGGTGTCTAAGAAAAACTCATTATTATTAGCAGTATCAATACCAAAACCAAAATTGAACGTGTAGTCGAGATCAACTGATGCCTTAGAATCGTTAAGAAAACCTAACCCAAGATTTGGTAAGCCGAAATCTTTTGGCAGCGAAATACTCTTCAAAAATAGATCCTATTTTCACACGTTCTGCATCATTTGAAGTTTTGAAAAAGTAATTCCAAACCTTATCAAGACTATCTAAATTAGCTATAGCAATCCTAAATCAGTTGTGAAAAATTACACATAACGATAAGCTGAATCTAATTAATATAGATAAAATGCATAACTAAGTAATGAAAGAATTGAGAGATTTTATCCAAGGAAACCCAGACAAGAGAGAATTGAAACGGGCGCTGGCTGTACAAATGGTGATGGAAAGTTACACTCATTCTCAGATTGCAGAAATTTTGCACGTATCTTTAGGCTTTGTCAATAAGTGGAAATATATTTTTGTGGAACAGGGGGTTGCAGGATTAAAACTTAAATATCAAGGTTCGAGGGGTTATCTTGATAGCAAACAAAAACAAACAGTGATTGAATGGCTTAAACAAAAGGATTACTGACATTTAAATGAATTAAAAGAGTACATTGAAGATAGTTTCAATATAGCATTTGAGTCAAAGCAAAGCTATTACGACCTATTTAAAGAAGCATCTATAAGTTGGAAAAAAACACAAAAAAAGAACCCACGTAAAGACCCAGAGTTAGTAGCAAAAAAAAACTAGAAATTACAGCATGGCTCAATGCACATCAAAGCGAGATTGTGTCTGGAGAAATGGTTGTATTTTTTGAGGATGAGTGTCATTTGTTGTGGGGAGACATTTGTGGATATATTTGGGGTAATACTCAAGAAAGAATTGAGGTTCCAGTTGTTAACGAAAGGCAAAAACAAACATACTTTGGCGCACTTAATTATTATACACAAGAATTTTTGATTAAGCCGTTCAACAAAGGTGATTCTAAATCAGCGTTAGCGAAGCGGGGCGGAACGCACGTCGCATTTGTAGAATACTTGCTTACTCAATATCCTAAAAGCCGCATTGCTTTGATTTGGGACGGAGCTAGTTATCATAGGTCAGTTGAATTTCAAGAATATTTAAATTCTGTAAATCAAGAGCTAAACGAGAATGAATGGAAAGTAACTTGTATTCGTTTTGCTCCTAATGACCCAACACAAAATCCTGTGGAAGATATTTGGTTATATGCGAAAAAGTTTGTTAGAGAGTTTTATCATCTATGTAAATCATTCGCCATTGTTAAGCGTTTATTTGAACTCGTTATTCACCATCAAATCTTCAATTTTTCCAAAATATTTATGTATGATTGATTTTCACAACTGATTTAGGATTGCTATATCTTGTTATTGAGGATGTCATAAAGTTTTTCATGACCCGTAGCAATTTCATCTTTCAGTCCGCTCTTAAAAACATCTTGGTTATCATCTGCAAGATCCCATAAAATTCGACTTACTGATAATTCATCGCTAAAGATCAGATTTTTATCGAAGATCTTTACGGTTGCCTCACGAACTGGGTGCGTTTTACCAGCATTATCTGTCCAAAGAATTTTTCCGGAAAGCGTGACAGATCCAGATGACTGCTCTATCTGAATGACTTGCCTATCTAAGGTAACAGTGGCCGTATCATCCTCGGCTTTGAGTGCCTGAAGTGCTTGTTCATCCAACTGCTCCCCTTGAACCAGTGCTGCAAAAATTGCACCTTCATCTCCAGGAGCATCGGATAAATTAATCTGAGCATCGACGAAATGCCCAATCTCCTCTAAAACAACAGCAGCGATCGCCTGAGGATTAGCAGTATTCCGTACAATATATTCTTGAGACAAATAAATCCTGTTAGTCGCTTTAGCAAAAGCTCCGTTAGCACCGTTTATGTCTGCTGCTGGGCGAATGTCAATTGCTGGAAGCCCTTCAAAGTTGCCATTTTCCCATTGCTGACGCAAGTTCTCTAACTTCTTGGCATCGAAGCCATTGCCAAAAGCAAGCGTAACCTTTTTCAGAAAATCTTCATCTGTAGCGATCGCACTTAGGAGGTTTTGTGCAGACAAGATTCCTTCTTGCAGAGCGATCGTAGCAAGCTTATCCAAATGTAAAATCTCAGTATCAATCAGCCTAACTTTAGTCATTACTTTTTTACTTTTTATTTTATTGAAAAATTAATGATCAATTGCCCTGTTTACGAAACTTTCTTTGGATAAGTCTATTGATAACCTTTTACTTTATCGAGAAAGGGGAATGGGATTGCGGGTAAAGGAAGAAGACCAAAGTTATTTCCCACATCCGGTATAAAGCCCTTCAGCATTAAATATGGATTAAAGTAAAAAGAAGATTTTTGAGGCACGCACCTGGATAAAAATCAGCTTTTCATTACTCGAAACCCTGTTTTTAAATATTGGTTCCCTTTCCCCTTTCCCCCTCATCGACGATGGCATTTACCACAACGACGTAAAACTGGGCGAAGTGGGATGCACTGATGGCGACTGGTGGGTGATGCGTACTGGGGAATGTCAGCAACTACCCTGTGGATGTGCGGTGGAAGCAGTTCAATCGCTATCAATGGTGGACGTGTCTACTGATGGTAAATCCATTTTTGATGAATATTTTTTAGAGCAACCGTTAGAACAGCTAACTGGCGATAAATTGCAACGACTGCTGGAGAGAGCAGAGTTAGTAACGGCGTAAAGAGTAGGCTTCGCCTGGGAAAAGGTTAAAGGGGAAGGGTTAAAGGGAAATTTCTTAATTCCCTTCCCCTTTACCCTTTCCCCCTTCCCCTCAATAATCCCTTCATTCACCAATCAATATGCAACCCACAATATCCATTCCCCAACACTGGGGCTACCCTTGCTTTGCCTTGGAACAGCGTACTAAAGACGGCATCATTCTGGGGCTTTATTACTACCCAAGTGGTACTGAGTTAGCTGAACAATTCGGTGATGGCTGGCGCTATGCGCTGATGCCTAACAAAAACTCTGACGAATTGTTTCACTTTGAAGAGAATCAAATTGAACTGCTCTCTCACAGGAATTACTCTCAGAAATCTAAGTACAAGTACACAACTCACTGACCCAACCAAAAAGCATATTGTTAAATCAGTGAACAGTATATAGTAATCGCAGTTTCAACTACTGATAACTGTTCACTGATAACTGAGTTTTGAGCAAACTATGCTTGCAACAGAAAATCTGATGCTGTGAGACTTGGCGCACCCGTTAGAGTCGTAAATAGACCGCCACTGCCAAAACCAGCCGCGCTACCATTTTGGTTGTAGAACAACTGCCCACTCAAAGGATCGTAGACAATTTTCGCCGTGCTAGTCTCCGCTAAATTAGTGATTTGAAAATCATTGGTATTACTGAAACCTGTTCCCGCAGTAGAAGCGATCGCACTAAAGGTAGTCTTATCCAGTACAATCTTGTCACCTTGAGAACTGTTGAAGTCATTTATGGTATCTACACCGACAGCAGAAGTAGCAAAAGCAGCATTAGTATTGTAAAGGAATCTGTCAGCACCCGCACCACCAACGAGAATATCATTACCCGCAGCACCGATGAAGGTATCATTACCAGTGCCACCTCGCAGCAAATCATTGCCACTCAAGCCATTGATAATGTCATTACCCCCCTGACCATTAATCACATCGTTGGAGTTGTCAAAACCCGCAACGTTATTGTTAACGTGAGTTCGACAGAACTAAAAAAGAGCAGGAGGCAGTGCAGGCAAGTCTTTAGGGTAAATATCAATAGAGGGTTTGTTAGGTAAGTAGGTGTAAGCAACCAAACCAGCTAACAAGTTAACCAGAAAGTTTAATGGACTACGGTGTCGTGAGTGTTCTATTTGACATACATTTTTGAGATAATCATTAACAGACTCGGCGGACTGCTCGCTTGCGTAACAAGATTTTATCAATCAGTTTGATCAAACGGTTTTTCATGTTTTTCTTTGACTTGGTAATAAACTCTAAACCTCGCTCATACAGTTCTTCAAATATTTTTTGTGAGACATACCCTCTGTCTCCAAAAAGTTTACCAATTATATCCTCAGTCATCTCTGGAACAGGCTTTCGGTCATCTACGTTCGCAGCAGTGAGCTTAAAAGCAAGTAATTCTCCTTTGTCGTTAATAATCAAATGTAGTTTAAAGCCATAATGCCAACCTACAGAATTTTTTCCCCATCCGACTAATCCTTGAAATACTTTATGAGAATGCGCTCGACAATTATGACAAACGTTGATTGGGGTTGAATCGATAAAACTAATCCCCGTAATTTCGCCCGTTAATGTGTTCAAAAAACAGCACAGTAGCATTAAACTCCAGGGCATCAATTCTACAAACCTCGTGTAGCTGACCAGGTTTGGAAATGCATTACGCCAACTAGGTAATACATGCAGCGTATAAAACTCTTTTGTTTGTCCGGTAGCCCGAACCATGAAAGGCGATCGCAATCGTCATCACTTCCGATAGATGCATACTGTAAGTGCTACGCCTTTCTCCTGTTGTCGATGGCAATTGTGGTACTTGCCGCCAGAGATTTTCCCATTGGTTACAGAAATCATCTACGTCGCAGAAAATTTGTGTGATATCGAGCGGAGCCGGAGACGCTCCGCCTCCGGGCGAGATACAATGGTAGACTAAGCCCTGACCTTGATTTTTCTTAGATATTTTTAGTCTCGGCATTTTTTGTCACTTTTTTACCGATTCTCAATCAATCGTCGCGATCGCCTTTTTGTATGCCCAGTTAAGCAAATTCATACATCGCAAGCTTTTTGCGCTTTTCTATCCGTCGAACTCACGTTGATTTATGGAACTGGGCAAGATGCGTTTGATACTCAATGGGTTTGACGATGAGTTGAAAGCGTATACAAAGACCGATGGTTGCGATCGCTATAAGGCGGCTCCAAAGTAACATCGCAATTTTCTATTCAGTTTTTATCAATGCTTCCAACTGTGCCAAAAGCTTTTCTACCTTAGCTTTGCCCCTTCTAGTTGAGCAAG
>NZ_JAIVFR010000491.1 GCF_020829685.1 Nostoc sp. CHAB 5715
TTGAGGTTTGGTTGAAGTAGCAATTGTCATGCAGTAACCTGAATTTGGATTTTCCAGCCTAGTCTGCGCGATCTTAAAATCCGCATATCTATAAATTTAATTTTTTTTGAACGAGGAACTGATGAACAGCTTAGAACAGCTGCGGCAAGCAGAACAGGCACTATTAGAAATTTTTTCTGGAATTGACGCTCAGGTCAAGCATAATCTAAAACGAGTGCTGGATGCTTTTCGTAATCACCGTGTGGGCGCACACCACTTTGCTGGTGTAAGTGGCTATGGTCACGATGATTTAGGACGAGAAACTTTAGATAAAGTTTTTGCTGAAGTTATGGGCGCCGAAGCTGCGGCCGTGCGGGTGCAGTTCGTTTCGGGAACTCATGCGATCGCCTGTGCTTTGTTTGGTGTTCTCCGTCCTGGAGATGAAATGTTAGCAGTGGTCGGTTCTCCCTACGATACGCTTGAAGAAGTCATTGGTTTACGGGGTCAAGGTCAAGGCTCTCTAATCGAGTTTGGCATAAATTACCGCCAATTGGAGCTAACCACAGAAGGAACTATAGATTGGCAATCTTTAAGTACTAATGTGGCCGAAAACACTCGTTTAGTGTTAATTCAGCGTTCTTGTGGCTATTCTTGGCGTCCTAGTTTATCAATTGCCGATATTGAAAAAATCGTCCACTTAGTCAAACAGCAAAACCCGAACACCGTTTGCTTTGTGGATAACTGCTACGGCGAATTTATTGAAACAAAGGAACCTACAGCTGTAGGTGCTGATTTAATAGCGGGGTCATTGATTAAAAATCCTGGTGGTACTATTGTCAGTGCTGGCGGTTATGTTGCCGGTCGCGCCGACTTAGTGGAAGCATCGGCTTGTCGCCTCACCGCTCCTGGTATCGGGAGTTATGGTGGTGCTACTTTTGACCAAAATCGCCTGCTGTTCCAAGGCTTATTTCTGGCTCCGCAAATGGTAGGAGAGGCGATGAAAGGGACTTATCTGACTGGTTATGTATTTGACAAACTCGGTTATCCAGTGAATCCCGCTCCCCTTGCTCCCCGTGGGGATGTAATTCAGGCAATCAAACTCGGTTCTGCCCAAAAGCTAATTGCTTTCTGTAAGGCGATACAACAGCATTCTCCCATCGGTTCCTATCTTGACCCTGTTCCAGATGAAATGCCGGGGTATGAGAGCCAGGTAGTCATGGCTGGGGGGACATTTATTGAAGGGAGTACCTTGGAATTATCAGCAGATGGGCCTTTGCGTGAACCCTATGTGGTTTATTGCCAGGGGGGGACTCATTGGACTCATGTGGCGATCGCCTTGGAGGTTGCGATTAATGCAATAGGAAATGCTGATGCAAAATTATAGCATATATTCCGCAGCGCATGAGGTTTGTTGAGAAATTAGTGAAAGGCGATCGCATTTGTTATTTTGGCGAACGCATTGTTCTTACAGCAGTTTTCATGTATTTGAACCACATCTGTCGTAGGGGTAAAGCATTGCTCATACGTGTCAACTTAACGTAAAAGCCATGTCCCGCAAGGAACTGAAGTTCCTTGCTAATAGCGGAAGTCATCTAAAGATGACTAAATATCAGTAGATCACAAAGTTTTTTAGAACCCGTACCAGATGGACATTTCAACAAAACACCCAGACACTAGAAAATCAGCGATTAATCAGCATTTCAGGCGATACCGTAAGTTGGGAGCAAAGCGATCGCGCTGAAACCAAGGCTGCTTCCCAAAAATTCACGATGGCTAAAACCCTTATTCTTGCGTGAGTTTCTGAAAGTTTGTGATCTACTGAATATAGCAAAAAATCTTTAGTCTACTTCAGTAGACTTTAGCTTTTAGCCTTGAACTTTAGTTCAAGGCGGTTGAGTCAGCCAACAGTTAAGCTATTTTTAGCTTAAGTTGACACGTATGAGCAATGCTGTGCCCCTACTAGCTGATGCATGTTTATCTGCCAAAATTTCCCCAACCCTCCTTTGGAAGGAGAATTGGGGAAATCAAGTCTTATTAGAACAGGTGTGAATGCTACTTCATGCCAATGATTAGCCACCGATAGTTGTTGTACGCTCAACTAAAGGGGGTGCGCTCGAACTGTTGCCTTGTGCCTGTGGCGTTTTCGGTGTACCATGCAGGCGTGGGTCGGGCTGGGGTAGTTCGGGTTCTGGCCCCAGTGGTTGGGGATTTTCCACATACTCGAATTCGCCTTTGCCATCCATTGAAGGGCCTTTTGCCCAACGCCCTTCGGCGCTTTCAGTTCCTTCTGAGTGATTCCAGAACTGATAGGCAAACTCGTTCTTCCCATATTCGTATGCGACATTGGGAACAACTGTCTCCTCAAACCCTTCACTTTTGAGATCTTCAAGCGCCGCTAGCCACTGGTTTTGATGCATGGTGTCGCGGGCAATCATGAAGCTGAGGTGGTCTTTGACTCCTGGATCGTCTGTCATCTCATACAACCGTACAGCCTGTATAAGACCCTGAGATTCGGCATGGAGATTAGAACGAAAGTCTGCCAATAGGTTACCACTGGCGACAATGAAGCGACCGTTCCACGGGAAGCCAACACTGTCAGCCGGGTAAGCACCTCCACCTGAGGCAATGGCATGCTGTGGGTTAATAGCCGCCGCAATCACATCCCTTGGGTTACTACCTCCCATAACGGCACCCACAACTGGATCTTTTGCACCTTCCTCTTGGTATTTGATCGGTGCTTTATCCAGCAGATGGGCAATCATCGTGGCTAACATCTCGACGTGACCAATTTCCTCTGTTCCGATGTCCAACAGCATATCTCGGTACTTAGCAGGGCCTCGACAGTTCCAACCCTGAAACAGATACTGCATCATTACGGTCATTTCACCAAAGCTGCCGCCGATGAGTTCTTGTAGCTTCTTGGCATAAACGGGATCGGGATTTGTTGGTGGTGTGAAGTACTGTAACCGTTTTTTGTGGAAAAACATTTGAATTCCTCGTTATTTGCAAATTGTCTGACACAAAATCAAACAGTTGCGCTTTCATCTGATATTTTGTGTTGCTTCTCCTTTCTAGGAAACTAATTAAATCTTTTATCTTCATCAGCCTCTAGTCAGACAAAAAAATTACTTTTAAATAAGTATTTCGATTTAGATTTATTTGGTTTTACTTCTGTCTAACAATGGATTTTAGAAGGCTCTGTTTTCTTTCAATAAAGGTATAAAGCCCATTGTCAGGTTTTACTAGGCTAGAGGCTGATGGCAAGTTAAAAGTAAGCCTTGCGATCGCCTGACATTTTGTGCAATTCTTTCTAAGCCACAAATCATGGTAAAAAGGGGAACAAGAATGTTGTTCCCCTACGAACCCTCTATATTTGATGCCATTGAAAGCGGCTATAAGTTTTTAGCGATCGCAAAACTTCAGATAACTGCAAATCAGTTTTCGTCTCGTCCGTGAACTTGAGCGGGTGGACTGGTTGCTTCAACAGCAGTGAATGATTCTAAAATTTTATAGGTGTGACTAGATCCTTTTGGTACTACCCAAGAACTCCCAGGCTCTAGTAAAACCGTTTGCCCTTCAATATGCAATTCTGCACGACCAGTAATTACATAACCAACAGTTTCATATTCTCGCGCTGCTGGCTCTTTAGGTTCGTTCGGTTGCTCATTCTCCCACAGGCGCATAGAAACGGTTTTGCCAGATGCAAGATATTTTTGACCAAGTTCACCTTTAGGCGAATGGCTAGAGTCTACTTTAATAACGGTTTTATCAGACATATTTTTTGCCTCTTTATACTTTTAACTTTGGGCATGGGGCATTGGGCATTGGGCATTGGGCATTGGGCATTGGGTATTGGGCATTGGGCATCGGGCATTGGGCATTGGGCATTGGGCATTGGTTATTAATTCTTGTCCCTCACTCCCTCATATCACGTCCGGTTAAACAGTTGTCAATTGCGAACGGAGTGAAGCAATCGCTCCAGACGTTGTGATTGCTTCGTTTCACTTCGTTCCACTCGCAATGACATATCACAAGTAATTTATCGGATATGATATCACTCCCTTATCTCCCCCTGCTCCCCCATTCCCTATTCCCCACTCCCCATTCCCTGCTACGGTTTAAGTACAATTTTGATGCAGTTATCTTTCTTGTGCTTAAAAATTTCGTAGCCGTGGGGCGCTTGTTCTAAAGGTAAAGTATGGGTAATGATAAAGGTTGGATCGATTTCACCGTTTTGAATCCGCTCTAACAAGGGTCGTAAATACTTATGGACATGCGTTTGCCCCATTTTGAAGGTTAATCCCTTGTTCATGGCAGCACCCATTGGGATTTTATCTAAAAAGCCACCGTACACACCCGCAAGTGATACGTGACCACCTTTAGCAGCAGACACTATTACTTGCCGTAATGCCGTCGGACGGTCTGTTTCGAGACGTACTGCTTGCTTTACCTGGTCGTAAAACGCCATAAAGTCTGTGCCGTGTGCTTCCATTCCTACTGCATCTATGCAAGCATCGGGGCCACGACCGCCAGTCATTTCTTTAAGTGCTTCGCCTACATTTACTTCTTCGTAGTTGAGAACTTCTGCTTTGCCGTATTCTTTAGCCATTTGCAGACGTTCGGGAACGCGGTCAAAAGCTAGTACACGTTCCGCACCAAGCATATATGCGCTTTTAATAGCGAATTGTCCGACTGGGCCACAACCCCAAACGGCGACAATATCACCGGGTTTGATGTTGCAGTTCTCGGCTGCCATGTAGCCAGTGGGGAAAATATCTGTTAAAAATAGCACTTGCTCATCCGTTAAACCATCGGGAATTTTGAGCAAGCCTACATCGGCAAAGGGTACTCGTGCATACTCTGCTTGACCACCGGCGTAACCGCCGAATAAATGAGAGTAGCCAAATAGACCTGCTGGCGAATGCCCCATTTGCTTTTCTACTAACCAAGCATTGGGGTTAGAGTTGTCGCACAGTGACCACAAATCCCGATTGCAGAAAAAGCAGCTACCGCAAGATATAGTGAAAGGAACAACGACGCGATCGCCTACGTTGACATTTTTAACCGCACTTCCAAGTTCTACGACTTCCCCCATGAATTCATGACCAAGGATATCGCCCTTTTGCATGGTGGGAATGTAGCCGTCATAAATATGCAAATCTGAACCACAAATTGCCGTGGAAGTAATTTTAACAATGGCATCGCGTGGGTTAAGACTTTAGTTTTTGAAAAACAATGGCGGCCAGGGCGATGGCCTTCTCCTTATTCACCTCCGGGTCCTGACCGAGGTTAACTGTTATACTGAAAGCCACATTGGCGGCATACACGTGCAGCACATTTACAGGGGTTTCCCAGTAAGCAGCATGGCCTACCTTGTCCAGCTTTTCAAATGACTGGCTTTTTGCAGTTTTTGCGATTTCTTTGGCTTCCCAGATCGCGACGTCAGGATTCACCGATTCGTCTGAGGTGATGGCTTGTATCTCAGCTTTTACTGATTCAGTGGTCTTTTGACGGTATTTCCTTTCAAAATCAGCCTCGGACATACGCGTGATGTT
>NZ_JAIVFR010000492.1 GCF_020829685.1 Nostoc sp. CHAB 5715
CTCAAAGATAATTACCGAGAGCGCATATTTGCAGAATCGCAAAAACTAGATAAAAGTTACCTGGACACCCTTTACTTTATAGTTGATTGCTATTTTGTTTTCATCAAGGCTGGATTACCTGCACAACAAGTAGTTTTTACGCCGATTAATACTGAGTCAAACAAACAAGACCAGCCGAATCCCCAACCATCTCCAGACCCAAAACCAGAAGATCCTGATGACGAAACATTCAGTCTTGATTTTGAATTGTAACCGTCAGATGAAGTTGGCAATGGTAATTCCCAACCCGTGGGGGTAATTATGTCAAAAAAGTTTGAAATCTAGCTCTTGTGCAAGTTATATAGTATTTATGTACTATATAAGATGAGTTGGTGTCGGCTATTTTACCAAACAGTGGATTTTTATTCCGGATTTCTGTAAAAAAAATAATGCCAGTACCAACAAGTAACCCTGTATGTACTAGCATTATTCAGTTAATTTGGTCTAGAACGGAGGTTCTTGGTCTAAATCTTCATCTGTCGAAGTAACGTTATCTTCGAGTAGTTCTTTGGCAAAATCGGGAGTTTCTGGCGAGTGAGGGGTTTTACTAACCTGGGTGAGTTCGTTGATGGGTTGTGCTGACATAAAGTTTCTGATTACGAATGTGGCAATCTTTTCTTTGTAATCACCCCTGTTATCAACTAGTAAATCGAGATATCCTTCTGCTGTGCCGTGTACGCCTTCCCCTTGTTCGTTAATAACGACGGCGGGTGCGCCCTTGGAACGGAATGGCATTTCGTCAGCAACTACTCCCTCCTTGGAACGGTAGTAGAATTCGGCGATTCCAAAGGCAATCAAGGAACCTTCTTTGTCGTGGGTAGTGTTCACTGACTTAAGATTGATAGTTGCAGTATTATGAATCATGTTCGTTTTATTTGTAGATTGATTAGATGGTTTATCGCCTACGATTTATAGTGCATAGGCGATTTGTAATTTCCTAGAAATTTGCGTTAGCTACAGTCTGTGTTTCGTTTGGTGCAGAAGTGGATGTAGATTCTTCCTTACGGGGTGAACCTAACAATTCAATAGCGTTGATTGTAATTACGGGTTTTTGCCGCATAGTGCCAGAATTTTTATCTGCCCAACGATCAAATCCAAACTCGCCAGTAATTGCAATTTGGGTTCCTTTACGAACGTAATTTCCAATCACTTCTGCTTGATTTCCCCAGGCGACTAAATCAAACCAAAGGGCTTGTTCACTTCTGTAGGGTGGTCTGACTGCAATAGACATTGAAGCCTTAACTGCGCCAGACTCGAAATATTTGAGTTCTGGTTCTTGTCCGCATCTGCCAACCAGCATGACTTTGTTGATATAGTTCATAACGCGAGGATTTATATATTTCTCTTATTGCTGCGTCAGCATTAGTTCTTTCAGGATTTATTATTTTGACGAGTTGTTTTATTTAAACCACATTCTTTTTTATTCATACTTATGAGTTATTTTTTGTCCTTGTTTATCGTAAAGTTGTGGTTTTTACTAGGGAACGACAAGTTACTCTGTGCTATGGTGGTATCGCAATTAGCGTGGTCTGTATCTAAAAATTATAAGTAATGACTTATGCCTGAATATCTTCTCCTGAAGCGAGTAAGTATTTGTAAGCTGATGCTTTTGGCTTTGATATGGATACAGTCCGATGAGGATAGCCAAAACCAGTTGACTTCTGACTACTCATCTTCTTTGCGGGTAGAAAATCTTACCTGGTTAGGAGAAACATCTGTTGGAGAAGATGTAGAGCATTTTTGCGATGTTTCCAATACAACTAGGATAGGCGTTTGGGGAGAAATCCTAGAACTGAAATTAGTAGATTTAATTGCTGATTTACCGACTTGTTTGCACGATGCGTCATGGTTTGCCCTACTGGCAATTACCATGATGCTAGTGGATAAGGAACTAGACCGAGTATGCGTACATTCACAAGATGAGTATTTTGCCCGGAATATCGCGCTTGAAAGTTTAGCAGATTTGGGTGATTCTTACTTAGCCAAAGGCCATCCTTATTTAGATTTTCCTCTATCGTTAGAAGACGCTAAATCATTACTGCCAGTTAATAGAAAGCAAGAGCTAGAAATCGAGTTAGATAAATTTATTATTGATACTTATGAAGACGATTTTGATGATCAATCTCCAGAGATTAGTGAGTTTTCACCCATCTATTTACAAGAGATTTTAAAAGAGTTTTTTACTGAATCTGATTGGCAGGGTGATATCAATCAAGAGGCTGTTGCCCAACTGCAACAGAAGTATGGTTTGCAGTATTCAGAAGGTGCGTTTTCTGCTGAAACTGAGGGGCACGAACGTTGGGGGAAAACGCTTGTTTTTCTCAAACAGTTTATAGGTCTGGATTCCAGTTTTATCGAAAGCCAGAGCGATTTATTCCTTGATGATGAATCTCAGGTGGCTGATTTACCTGATTACTTCTGTATCGAGTCTCATTTAGAACGTTGGCAAGACCGAACAGTTGTTTTATCACGGTTGGTTCATACTTTGGTTTATTTCATGCTGGTAGG
Source organism: Nostoc sp. CHAB 5715 (assembly GCF_020829685.1). Lineage (GTDB taxonomy): Bacteria > Cyanobacteriota > Cyanobacteriia > Cyanobacteriales > Nostocaceae > Nostoc. The sequence continues at coordinate 2,548 of NZ_JAIVFR010000492.1, forward strand.
GCAAAATTATGAACCCAATCATCTGCAAGATTTGATGGCTATTCCAGCTTCTTCGCGGGCCACATCTAGCTTACAAGCTTGTTTAGGTGTAGCTGCTTACAGAAGTGGTTTTTATATGGCTGCTTATAATATTCCTGAATCAGAAGTTGGGCGCAACTGGCTTTTAGAAAAAGCTTTCCCTAGCCTGTGTGATTTTTATCAAACAGGTTGGTTGAGTGGGAAGCAATAATTAATATTTTATTGTTAGTTTACAAATACAAATTTATTTTTATGAAAAAATACTTATTTATAGGATTGTTACTCTTACTGATTGGATGTTCATCTCCAGAAAAAGAAGATAAAGTCTCGGCTGTAGAATCAAATTCTTCACCTACGCCATCATTATCCTCAGCTAATGTTAATAATGCTACGCCATCGCTAAATCCAGAAGTGTTACCTGATTTATCAAATAAAGAGAAGCTTGGAGAAGTTAATGCAGAGAACGACTTAATTGACTTGTTCTATTTTGATGCTAATGGTGTGAAAGTCAGTTTGACTATAGCAGCTGATAAAGGTTGTTTTGTCTACGTGCGGCGAAGTACTCCAGACCGAGTTGGTGAAGTTGAAATTGAGTCACTACGGCGCGAGAAGTTAGGTCTGTGGCGTTCGTATAACACTCAGCGACTTCTAACTCAACCTGCTGGCAATAAACTAAAGGTTTATTCATCAAGTGAGGAACTTTCTTCTACTTATGAAAATCCTGCTGTATCACAAGAACTCCTTGTGGCAGTGAAGGAATTGAAAGAGCGTGAAAAATCGTTTAAATTACTTTTACGTCAGGACTTGAGGGCAAGTGATTCAGAAAGACGAATTTATGTCAATCAGTGTCAGAAATTAGGTAATTTTTATTATAAAGAAGAACTACCTCCTCTCACAAAAAAGGAGAGGAAGGACTTTGAAAAGAGTGTAGAAAAAAGTACTGAAAATTAGTTATGAGAACAGTGATAATTGCTCCATCTGAATATTACTTTCAGTTGTAGTTGCTTTAACAGGGTGTTTGTTCTTATTTGACGACCTTTTACCCCACCCTTCTTTCGCCGCGTGTTTGACTACACGAGAACGAATATCAGCAGCCAGGGTTTCATAATCAGAGCGGATTTTGTCATACGAAACCGGAGTTGTACCAATCTTCTCCCACAGTTTATCGTATTTGAAATTCTCAAAAGGTCTGTGCCTGACGAGGGCATCATGACTTGCCCAGAGGTAAACATCTGTCCATTCAGATGAAAGCGGCACTTCAAAAGCAATTGGCATCATAAGTGCAACAACTTCGCTACTAGAGGCGAGTTTACCTACTTCTCCCTTTTCTATCTCTTTTAACGCTGTATCTAATCTATCGACTGCGATCGCTTTTCCTACCCAAGACGGAATTGACTGTTGCCAGCCGTTCTGCTGAGTCACAATTGGCCCGACGATGTATTGAACAATTTCATGACTTGCTCCTGCTAGATCAAGTAGACTGGCTGTTACAACTTTGTTAATCCCTTGGCTGGTTAGTAGCTGAAGTATCTTTCTAGTGCTAGGAGTAAGAATTTCGCTAGCTTTTTGGCTTTTGCTGTTACGTATGGTTTCTTCGACATCGAATAAGCTTTGCTGCTGGTTCATATTCTTTATGTGTAAATAAATACCGCCAGCTAGAAGTACTTCTAACTGGCAGTGCTTTTTGATAATGGGTGTGTTTTGCTATGGCAGAAGTAGGTTATCCCAAACGCTTCTAGGAGTAACGTGATGCAACAATTGCTTTCTTGCTTGAGTGAATTTAGCTAGCAATTGAGTGCTTTTTAATTTCTGCCACCAGTTGTGTTGCAGGTAGGTAAGCAGCCATAATTGTGTCTCGTGATTCCAGCTTGAGATGGAGTTACTCAAACTGAGTGCGCTGAGGATATTGTTAGGGGGTACTTCCAGTTGACTTGTGATTTCTTGTGAGATGGAAGCTAACATTGTTATGTTGGCGATCGCTTGACCAGGACTGCCCGAACTGATAGCTAGTATTTTTTCTGTTACCTCAATTTGTTGGTCTTCGAGGACAGAAATAACCTCCTCATCAGTTTATATTTGGTGGCTTCGAGATTTACGTAGAATCTCAACTTTACCAGCAAGGGATCTGTCAAAATTTTTATTAAGGTTATTTTGAGTATTTTAACTGATTGACAAAAGGCACTTTATTTTAACCTCTCACGAATGTACTATTGGCGATAGGGTTATAACTATGGTTATAACCCTGTTTATAGTTAAGCCTGCTGTAATTGTTTTTGTTGCAGCTTTTGAATAGCTTTTCGGATTCAGTTTTTACAGTTAGATTAGAATAATTTATCGTTGATAAATACTCTGGATTCTGTTCGACTAGCTCAAGTATTTGGTAATTGAATCGATTCATAAAAATATATCCCAAATTTACTTTTTCGGGATATATATGCGTAAGCTATTTGTGGTAATTTATCTACGGGATATAGTATTTTTTGAAATTGTCGATGCTTGTGTATAAACTTCGGGTTGACATTGCTTTGAGGTCAAAATAACTGGCGAACTTTTTCAACCCCCCGGTGAGGGTTAATTCTAGTAAGTACTGGGCTGCGATCGCACTCGTCATTTTATTGACAAATAGCGATTGATAATTCCGTGCTTGAATTTCTGCACAGGAGAGGTTGTTGTCAGTGAGTTCTTCCAGTTGAGGAACAAGCAGTTCTGGGTGAACTAGTGCCGGGGAGGGAAGATGTAACCAGAATTTAGGTCTGTCTGGGTTATTAGTAGCCTGGACTATATCAAAATTAAAGTGTGTTCCAATTACTACTTGTCCGGCGTGGTTGCTGTTTCCACAATCCAGCCAAAATAGCGATGCTGGCTCCTTCGCGCTGTTTAGTTTGAGAACTGAGTGAATTTTGCTCCTAGCGGCGCTGTTATCCACATAACCAATAATTACGGTTAGGGTGTTCCATGAATTGGTGGCG
>NZ_JAIVFR010000493.1:0-5240 GCF_020829685.1 Nostoc sp. CHAB 5715
TTGAGGAAGTTGACGACGGCTATGGCTTCCAGGTGGAGTTGATTCGCCGTTGGTTTTTCAACCGGACATGATATCAAAGACTCATTAACGGAGTTCAAAGACTCGTTCACGAGTATCAAAGACTCGTCCGCGAGTATCAAAGACTCGTCCGCGAGTATAAAAGACTCGTCCGCGAGTATCAAAGACTCATTCACGAGTATCAAAGACTCGTCCACGAGTATCAAAGACTCATTCACGAGTATCAAAGACTCATTCACGAGTATAAAAGACTCATTCACGAGTATAAAAGACTCATTCACGAGTATCAAAGACTCGTCCGCGAGTATTGAAGACTCATTACAGCAGTTTTCATTTACTTAAACCGCACTCTTGCATTCTTGTCTGTGCCTCTGCATGAGACAAAAAATCTTTCGGTATTCTTTCAACACCAAGCTGTAATTAAGAATTACGAATTAGTTGCAATAACCGCCTCAGAATAAATTCTGAGGCTAATAGTTAAAGTCGTCTAAAGACGACTGGTAAAAAATTACAGTCCACTTGAGTGGACTTTAGCTATGAGCCGCTGAAATTTATTTCTGGGCGGGCGATGGTGCTAATCGAGAATCGTGCAAGATATAAGCTAATCTTCTTCACTCTCTACTTTCTGCCGCACTCTGGCAAGACTTGCACGCACACTTTCAGCATCCGGTGACTTCAATCGCTGCAAAATCTCTAAAGCTGGTTGCAAATAGGATATCGCTATAGTGTATTCACCCTGCTGTTCTACCAAATGTCCTAACCACCACAGAGTCATTGCTTTGCCTTGGACATTACCAATGCGTTCTGTTATTTCCAAAGACTGATTGTAGAGTGCGATCGCTTTTTGTACCAAGTGCCTGTAAACTAGATCAATCGACAGAAAGGTTGGTGCGAGTAAACCTGATTAGTTATGATTTAATTAAATTCCGGTTTGCCGGATTATGGTTATTTAGAATTTATGGAAGTCATCAAGCTAGGAAAAACAGGTCAAGTCTCTATTCCCAAAGCAATTCTTAATCGTCTAGGGTTGGATGGGGAAACTATGCTACTGGTGGAAACTACTGCTGATGGTGGAATTTTACTACGTCCTGCTGGAGTGTATCCGATTGAGATATATACAGACGAATGAATCGAGGAGTTTCAGATAGCCGATCGCTTAACTGACGAAGAAGCTAAACAACTTCAGCAACAGCTTCAAGATGCTCAATAGGGAATATAAATGCGCTTATTCCTGGATGCTAATGTTATCTTTGCAGCAGCTATTAGTCCTGATGGTCGCTGTAGTGCATTGTTTAAGTTAGCTTCTGCTGGGTATTGTGCTTTGCTAACTTCGCCTCATGCTTTGGAAGAAACACGGCGTAATATTACAGCTAAATATCCCCAAGCTTTAACACGATTGGAGCGAGATTTAATACCCAAACTAACTATAGTTGGAGAAGCACCAATTACACGAGTCAATTGGGCAATGGAGATGGGACTACCTTTGAAAGATGCTCCCATTTTAGCGACAGCAGTAGAGAGTAGAGCAGACCTTTTGGTAACGGGTGATAAGACACATTTTGGTTCATTAACAGTTTCCGCCCCTTCGCACCACAGGCGATACAAAATTTGTGCAGCTTGTTTTTACAACTCTTCACCCTTGGGGTTTTCTGGAAACTCTAGCAACGGTGACAAAATCCGGGGGACACGATACAACCTCTCTGTGTTGTTGGTGAGGGTAACTTCCAACAAACCCAAAATTTCAGCGCGTTGAATATGACTTTCCCAACTTGAGATATCCTCACAAATCGGGGAAATAGCAGCTTGAGGAACAGGTAACTCATACACCAACAACTTCCCCAGCATTTGACGCAAAGCTGGAGTTTGCTGCTTCAGCAATTCCTCAGCCAAAATATCCTCACGAAATTCCTTTTCCTTATCTGCCATCTTTTACAGAATCATCTCAACTCCCCTGATATACCCCTCCTTGCTTGCGGGGAGGGGTGCCGTAGGCGGGGTGGGGTTCTGTGAATTTTGCAAAATCTTATCTAACCATTCCAACAGCCGAGGACGACAATGGTGATAATGGTAGCTATAGCTGCTAGAGTCCCTTCTCTTTGGGTTGGGACTTCGTAGGTTCCGGATATTCCGGGGATTTCTAGCAATGCTTCGGCTGCTGTTGGTGCGTCTTCACCTTCGATTCCGATTTGAATTTGTGCCATAAAGTTATCTGGGAATTTATAGTATTTTTATCTCACGCAGAGGCGCAGAGACGCAGAGAGGATTACAAAATTATCTACTTTGTGTGTACCAATTGTCTAAAATAAGGCAACAAACGCAAACCTGGAAACCCAGATTGAATCTGAGTTTCAAAAATTACGAATTACATTAGCAATGTAGGAGTGTCATTATCAATTACAAATTACTTTAAGTCCCTTTTTAGCAGGTGAACAATATGGTTCAGACTTCAGTTAAAAAACTAACTTTTGAAGAGTTTCTAGAGCAATACCCTGATGGTGGCATTTACGAACTGATCAACGGAGAGATTATACCAGTGGAGCCAACTAGAGCGCATAAGAATGTGGCAAGGTTTTTAATGCTTGCCTTCAATGATGAAATTAGACGCTTGGGACTTGAATATATTGCTGACAAAGATATCATCATTAGGACGTTTACTGATGCTGGGCAAGAACAAGGTAGAAATCCAGATGTGGGTGTAGTTAATGCATCACAGTGGAACAGTAATGTTTTAGCCTACGGGGCGCTGATTGAGCCGATTCAACTTGCTGTAGAAGTTACCTCAACAAACTGGGATGATGATTATGTTGATAAACTAGATGAGTATCAGCGACTGGGTATCTCTGAGTATTGGATTGTAGATTATCTGGCGATCGCTTCTCGTGCTTATCTCGGTAATCCCAAACTCCCCACAGTTTTTGTTTACCAGTTGATTGATGGGCAGTACCAAGTTCAAAAGTTTACGGGCAATGATCGTATTATCTCTACTACTTTCCCAGAACTAGCGTTAACTGTTAAACAAGTTGTAGCTGCAAGTCAAATCCAAAAACTATGAGAAGTTCCAAAAATGGTATGGACTCCTCTACACGCAAAAATCCATCGCACAATGCGATCGCGCCATTTATTTGAGCGTCATCAAAAGCTATTAGTCGCCGTTTCTGGTGGACAAGATTCTCTGTGCTTAATTAAATTACTTTTAGATTTACAATCCAAATGGGGATGGGATTTAGGTATTGCTCACTGCGATCATCGTTGGCGTTCTGACTCCGAAGCTAATGCTCATCACGTCGAAAATTTAGCTAAAACTTGGGATATATCCTTTTATTTAGAAACAGCGAACAAACCTATAAATAGTGAAGCTGCTGCACGCGATTGGCGCTATCAAGCTTTAAGTGCGATCGCCCAAGCGAATAATTATCAATATATAGTTACAGGACACACCGCCAGCGATCGCGCCGAAACTCTCCTCTACAACTTAATTCGCGGTACTGGTGCTGATGGCTTACAAGCCCTAACTTGGCAACGCCTCCTAACTACAGGCATTATGCTAGTGCGTCCACTTTTAGAAATTACTCGCTCACAAACAGAGCAATTTTGTCAAGAGTTAAAATTACCAATTTGGGAAGATTCCACCAATCATGATTTGCAATATGCCCGCAACCGCATTCGCCAAGAGTTAATACCATATTTGCGGGAAAATTTCAATCCTCAAGTAGAATCAGCCTTAGCCCAAACAGCAGAACTTCTCCAAGCGGAAGTGGAATATTTAGAAAAAGCTGCCCAGCAGGTACGGGATGGGGCGATGAGTGGGGGAGATGAGGGAGATGAGGGAGAAATATCTTCCTCATCCTCCTCATCCTCCTCATCCCCCTCATCCCCCTTTGCTTTTCCCTTACGCTTAAATCGTCGAGTATTGCAAAAAGCACCACTGGCATTGCAACGTCGCGTGATGCGCCAGGTATTGCAGCAAATATTGACTGATGCACCTAGTTTTGAACACATCGAAAAATTAACGGCTTTAATTATAGCGCCCAACCGATCGCAAACTGATCCATTTCCTGGTGGTGCGATCGCGCAAGTAGAAGGCGACTGGATCTGTTTAAAATAGTTAGGAGTTAGTAGTTAAGAGTTAATAGTTAAGACTTATACTATTAGACTTTAAACAAAAAAGAGGAACGATGCACATTATTGGTTTTAGAATCTTAAGAGGATATGCAGAAAACTCCCAAGTTGATAAAAAGTGAAGCTGAAAATGAGCAAGCTTTAGGGATAGTGGAAGATTTAATGCACCGGGAACGCAGCCCAGAAGAAGACGAAGTTTATCAGTTATTAATTACTTTAATTGAAAAGTTTGAACAAGAATATTATCAGCCAAGCCAGCAGAATAATCCTTTATCTATGTTGTTATTTATTTTAGAGGAATCTGAGAAAAGTAGAGATGATTTAGTAGCGGTTTTAGGAACAGAAGATTTGATTGATAATATTTTAAATGGACAAGAGAAGATAAATACAGAACAAGCGCGTAAGCTGGGAGAGTTTTTTCATGTAGAATCTAGTTTATTTATGGAATAATAACTAAGTTCGTAGTTGGGCTTTAGCCCGAAAAAAATAAGTTGGGGTATTGAGTTTAAGAGAGAAGCCAAGGGATTGATCGCAAACTGCTCCATTTACCGGTGGTACGATCACCCCAGTAGAAGGCAACTGGATCTGTTTGAAATAGTTAGGAGTTAGGAGTTAAGACTAAATTTCTTGAACTTTGCCATTTATACTTACCGAGGCAATGGGAAGAATCCACCAATAGATCGCCAGTTATCGTTGATGCCAGACCAATCGCTAACCCCTTCTTGCCACCAGCTTGTGTAGACTCGCCCATCGTTACCAACCACAAATAGGTCTAGCTGTCCTGACCGACGAGCAACGGCACTGACACGTGCACCTACTGGGAAGAATCCACCAATAGATCGCCAGTTATTGTTGATGCCAGACCAATCGCTAACCCCTTCTTGCCACCAGCTTGTGTAGACTCGCCCATCGTTACCAACCACAAATAGGTCTAGCTGTCCTGACCGACGAGCAACGGCACTGACACGTGCACCTACTGGGAAGAATCCACCAATAGATCGCCAGTTATTGTTGATGCCAGACCAATCGCTAACCCCTTCTTGCCACCAGCTTGTGTAGACTCGCCCATCGTTACCAACCACAAATAGGTCTAGCTGTCCTGA
>NZ_JAIVFR010000493.1:5339-5521 GCF_020829685.1 Nostoc sp. CHAB 5715
ACCGACGAGCAACGGCACTGACACGTGCACCTACTGGGAAGAATCCACCAATAGATCGCCAGTTATTGTTGATGCCAGACCAATCGCTAACCCCTTCTTGCCACCAGCTTGTGTAGACTCGCCCATCGTTACCAACCACAAATAGGTCTAGCTGTCCTGACCGACGAGCAACGGCACTGACA
>NZ_JAIVFR010000494.1 GCF_020829685.1 Nostoc sp. CHAB 5715
AAATGACTACCACAACTCAAAATAGAGCCTCGCTTGAGTTTGAGCAAAAACTCTCAACAGTAGTTTCATTTTTAGAAACTCTATTTATCCCAGATGAAGAACTTCAGCAACAAGCGTCCGAACTGATAGATAAACTCGCTCGCCTTGAAGAAGAACTCCACAAATTCAAGCTAGAAGCGTTACGCAGTCAGATCGACATTGGTATTAAGCAACTTGAGAGCAGTCAGTATACTGAATATAATGACGAGTCACTTTCGGCTTTTTTTGCAAATATCAAAGCACGAGGGCAGGAAAAATTGGCTGACAGCGATTCTCTATGAGTCGATTTCGGATTTCTACTCAAGCAGCGCAAGATATTGAAAATATCTGGATATATATAGCGTCAAATAATTTAAAAGAGAGGGCTTGAAATATTGATTACATTTTTTCTCCATTGATAAATTAAGAGAGTTGTAACATTAATTACAAATTATTTTGGTCAATAGCCGGATATGCTATAGGACTATGATTTGATTTCTGAAAAAAATCCGTACAACTCGAAAAGCGTGATTCCATATTCCCTACTCCCTACTCCCCACTCCCCACTCCCCACCTACATAGATAATTTCAAAAATCAAATATGATTCCTATATCATGTCCGCTTGATTACTTATTAAACCCGAATCACCCCAAAGCTGCGCTTTGTCTCCATGCGTAAGTCCTATTATCTTATGTAACTCTCGTGAACTACCCCACCGCATAGGCGGATGGGGTATTCCGCAGAATAGGTTAAATTTTGAATTCTTTAACAAGTGGTGGGGGTTTAAGTCCCCTGTCTCTACAGGCAGCAGGTTTTGATGCCTAAATCTAAATCCCCGTCACAAAACGTAATTGCGAATTGCGAATTGCGAATTGCGAATTGTTTTAATTGGTTCTTTACGAACTTTTTTAAATAGTGAATAACCCCTATATTAAAATGTAAGGTGCATTACGGCAAGCTAAGACACTGATATCAGTTTTATTCACAGTTTCAATGCCCTGATGTAACTCTGTTTAATTGTTAATTGTTAATCATCTTATATTCTCATGTAAAAGATAGTTTTAAGCACAATACCCTTGGGTTAGTTGATATTCCCTAAGCCTCCTTAAAAAGGAATTAGAGCAATTTTAAACACATGAATAAACTTCCGTGTTCGCTTCTCTACATAACTATTTTCAATTAGATAACATTGGGGCTAACTTTGGAGAAGATGCTATTTCCCCCTCATTATGCAAATCTGCCAAAATCCCAATTGCTCAAATCCATTCAACTCTGATAGCAATAGATTTTGTGTGAGTTGCGGACAAAGCAACTTTGGCAAACTTCTAAGAAACCGTTACCGCGTATTGAGACTTTTAGGTGAAGGTGGGTTTAGCAGAACATATTCTACAGAAGATGTAGACAGACTAAACGCCCCTTGCGTCATCAAGCAATTTTTCCCACAATTTCAAGGAACAGGACAACGCACCAAAGCAGCAGAATTTTTTAAAGAAGAGGCTTTTCGATTGTATGAACTGGGAGAAAATCATACCCAAATTCCCAGATTACTAGCTTACTTTGAACAAGGTGCTAGCTTGTATCTCGTACAAGAATTTATTCAAGGAAAAACCCTCTTACAAGAAGTTCAGCAACAAATCTATGGTGAAACACAAATTTGGGAACTTTTAGCTGATTTATTACCAGTACTAGAATTCATTCATACTCATAATGTCATTCATCGGGATATCAAACCAGAAAATATTATCCGCCGTGCAAGTGATGGAAAACCCGTATTAATTGACTTTGGCGGCGCTAAACAGGTAACACAAACCAGTTTAGGAAGACAAGCGACAGTAATTTATACTCTTGGTTATGCCCCAACCGAACAAATGGCTGGATTTGCTTGTCATGGGAGTGATTTGTATGCTTTGGGTGTAACTTGCGTGCGTCTTTTAACTCGATGTTTGCCTTTGCAAGATGCTTCTGGACAGATTAATGACCCTATTTATGATGCCATGAACGCTAAGTGGTTGTGGCGCGAACGGTTACAAGAAAAAGGTATTACTATCAGCGACGACTTAGGGAAAATTTTAGATAAAGTACTAAAACATCTACCAAGTGAAATGTATCAAACAGCAGCAGAAGTTCTCAGCGATTTGAAATTTGCAACATCGAACATTGAACCTGTTGCCCTTAAAATTGTTTCGATGTCTCCACCCATATTACCGCCGCCACCACAAAAAGTAATAGTACCATTACCCCCCTTAGAAACCTTTGAATTTGACGTAGTGACAGTAGATACAGGTGGTAGAGAAGTAAACCGCATGAGTTGCAATGCCAACTTCTTTGCCGAAGAATTGGGTAAATCTGTCACATTAGAAATGGTATCGATTCCTGGCGGTACTTATATGATGGGTTCACCAGAGTGTGAAGGAGATGCTGACGAACGTCCTCGACATAAAGTTACCGTTGAACCATTTTTTATGGGGAAATTTCCCGTAACTCAAGCACAGTGGAGAGTAGTAGCAGCTTTACCCAAAGTCAAACAAGCTTTAAATCCCCATCCATCAAAATTCAAAGGTTTAGATAGACCAGTGGAAAACGTATCTTGGTATGAAGCTTTAGAATTCTGTCTCAGACTATCAGAAAAAACCGGACGCGACTATCGTTTACCGAGTGAAGCTGAATGGGAATATGCTTGTCGGGCTGGAACTACAACATCCTTCCACTTTGGCGAAACGATTACCTCTGAGTTAGTTAGTTGCACTATCGAACCAAAAAGCAAATTCCGTAAAGAAACAACAAACGTCGGTAGTTTTGAAGTTGCCAACGCCTTTGGATTGTACGATATGCACGGGCTAGTTTGGGAATGGTGCGCTGATTCGTGGCACAACAATTACAGCGACGCACCCTCAGATGGAACAGCTTGGGAAGTTGGCGGTGATATTAATCGTCGAGTGCTACGCGGTGGTTCTTGGAGTTTCAACGCAGAACTGTGTCGCAGCGCTAGCCGTAGCTGGAATGAGTCAGACGGTGGACTGAGGGTTTGTGGCTTTAGAGTAGTATTTTCCGTAGAGGAGATTTTTCGGTCAGAATACCCAATTGAATTCTAAGGTGAGGTTGTCCTTTGTCAATTGTCCTTTGTCCTTAGTAAACACAAATGACTAATGACTAATGACTAATGACTAATGACTAATGACTAATGACTAATGACTAATGACTAATGACTAATGACTAATGACTAATGACTAATGACTAATGACGGTCTACACAGAAAATAGTGCAAAAAATTAAATACACTTGATATCTTGAAGCATTGCTAAATGCTTATTAACCGGTGCAAGGGTATTTGCAGCAATCAGTCCACTGGCGGCTACTGCTGGTAAACCAATGCCGGGAAATGTCGAATCGCCACAGCACATCAGCCCTGCTAAAGATGTGCTAGGCCCAGGAAACATACCACTTCCAGCCTGAATTGCTGGGCCGTAGGAACCTTGATAACGGCGGAGATAACGTTCGTGAGTTAGAGGTGTGCCAACAAGTGTGACTTCGCAACGAGAGCGAATATCTGGAATGATCCGCTGTAGCGCTTGCCACATTATTTCTGCACGCGATCGCTTTTTTTCGGCATATTCTTGGTTCCTTCTATCCATTCCCTGCCAGATAGAGTATGGCTCATTACCAGGAGTATAAACATGAACTACATGCTTACCTGGTGGTGCTAAAGATGGATCGAGAATTGAAGGAATTGATATCACCACAACATTCTGAGGTGCTGTTATGCCCAATTCCCAGTTATTAACCACAATGTAATGACACCGCAAATTAGACTGTAATCCTTGAGCATCAATACCTAAATGTAGATGCATAAAGCTATCACACTCAGGTGTCGCTTGTCGTTTAGCCCGGTACTGTTTGGGTACTGCATTTTCTGGTAGTAACTTCAGTGTATCCCAAACCGATGCATTAGAAATTACTGCCCGCCGTGTCCGAATTTCTTGGCGATCGCGCAGACGCACACCCACCGCACGATTACCTTCTACAAGCACTTCTTCAACATGAGCTAACAGAATCAGCTTCCCGCCGTGACGCTGCAATCCTTGTACAAGGGTGTCAACTAAAGCACCACTACCACCAATGGGATATTCAAGTATTGCGTCTGGTCGATACCAGTCTGCAAACATAAATCCTACCTCTGCGGCGCTAGTGCCATCTGCTGGCAATCCAGAAAGCAGGAAACACAGCAAATTAAGCCAGTTTCGGGTAAACGGGTCTTTAACAACGCTATCCATAATCCGGCTGAAGGGGCCCGTCAGCTTAACTATATTCGCCAGATGTTTTGTCAGAGATGGGATAAACGGGCCGACAGTTCTAGCTGCACCAAAATCAAAGCGTAATGCCGCCGGTGGTATGGAAGTTGCTGCACTAGCCAATGGTTCCATAACGCGCTGGAGTTCCTGCCATTCGGCTACAGCATCATGTCCCCGGAATTTCATCAGCACTTCACAAAATTGCTCGGCACCAACCGACGTGTCAAAATCGCCTTCTGGTAGACAACAGCCCCAAGTATCATAGGTTACGCATGGTAATTCCGAGCCAATTGCATCTAACACTTGCCGCAGAGGGTTGGCAGAGGGGCTGTAAGACAGTCCAGAGTAGAGAGACGGGCCCGAGTCAAATTTGAAACCATTGCGCTCAAAAGCATGGGCAGCGCCTCCAGCAATGGAATGACTTTCGCAGACTATCACATCAAAGCCATAGCGTGCCAAAACAGCAGCACAACTCAAACCGCCAATACCGCTACCAATGACAACTACATCTGTAACTTGCATATATGTTTGCAACAATAAATTCAAACAGGTGTGGAAACTTGGATAATATCATTCGCTCCTCCATCCATAAACCGCTCTGATTAGTTAATATCATCACTAAGGATGGACATTAAACCGCCAGTGCCGCCTTCTTCAGATTAAAGGCTTGATTTTAGACAGACTGATGAGAAGCTTAAACTAGTAACTAAGTTTACCCAAGACAAAGTAAATTTTATTACTCAGCACTTAATACTAGAGAAAGAAGACAAGGAGAAAAATAATAACTCTTCATGACTAAAGAAAAAAGACAAGGAGAAAAATAATAACTCTTCATGACCAATGACCAATGACCAATGACAAATGACCAATGACTAACTCATATTGGAGAGAGGAATTTGAAAAATCAGCAATTGGGAAATTGGCAAAGCACAGTTTTAGGAATTGTGTTAGCAACACTAGTGATTTTGGGACTAAATTCCTTTATCATTATCAACCCAGGACAAGCAGGAGTAATCAGCATCTTGGGTAAAGCGAAAGATGGGGCATTATTAGAAGGGATTCATGTAAAACCGCCTTTTATCTCAGTGATAGATGTGTATGATTTGACTGTCCAGAAATTTGAAGTGCCAGCAGAAAGTTCTACCAAGGATTTGCAAAATTTATCTGCGAGATTTGCGATCAACTTTCGCCTCGATCCCATA
>NZ_JAIVFR010000495.1 GCF_020829685.1 Nostoc sp. CHAB 5715
TCTGCTAATCGTGCTGTGTTCCTAATTGCTCGTCGCTTTGCTCTGCTCAAGCGTGGTGATTTGATTTTGGTATTGGAGCAAGGCGTGATTGCTGAACGTGGTACTCACTCACAATTGTTGCAACAAAAGGGTTTGTATTGGTCATTATATCAACGGCAGCAAGCAAACATTTAGTAGATTTAACTAGCTTTTAGCTTGTGCCTACTTGACATCTGGAGAATAGCTTAAGGATAGTTTTTGGCGAATGGAGTTATGCTTCATTCGCCATTGGATTTGGTTGCAAACTCAGCAACTAAAGCATTTAGGATTATTGCTGAGTAACCATTACAAAAGTTTCATAACTTGATATATTACTCTCGACAGAACAGGCAAGAAGATCGCCTTCACTACACCAGATGATTAATGTACTTTTAATTTTACTTAATCTGTCGCATTCGACTATATCTTTCTCCTTGTAGCATTTATCGACAGCAGCGATACCTAATTGATAGGCAAGTTCTGTATTGTGCGTACTAGGTGTTTGTCCATTAGTACCAGCTAGACCGCTAAAGGTAACTGTCATTGTAACTAAAGTAGTAGTTAAGATAGACTTTTTCATCTTATGTAGCTATTTGTAAATTTAATTAAGTAGTTTTGATTATATTGCCAGCAATTATTATCTTGATAAAAATAATAATTATTTATATAGGACTTGGATTTGATTTATGAAAACATACTGAAACTGAAAAGCCCGTTTTAAGACAATACGGTTCAGTTAAGCCGTAAAAATAAATTTGCGTAGGTTGGGTTGAGGAACGAAACCCAACATTTTCGAGCATTTGTTGGGTTTCACTTCGTTCAACCCAACCTACAATTATCCTTAACTAGCGATCGCAGTAGTTTTAAGAGTAGTAACAGTCATAACGTTTTCTTTTCATTACATTAGTGTCCATTAATACACTTTAAAAATTTAAGATTCACTTGATAAATTTATTCTTAATAAAAACCACAGTTATCAGAATATTTTTTGGTAATAAAATTAGCATTTTTTGATGAAATTTCATAGTAATTATTGAGAATGGGGCTTATTCACACATTGAAATCTTCTTATAAAGATTTTAAAGCTTCAAACTGTCAAACAACGATTGCTATCTTTGAGAAAAAATACTTATGCTCATTGATGATGTTAATAACAATGTGTTGTCAACTAAACAGCCAAATGTCACTTCAATCTCTTCATTAGATAGCTTTAATACGAAAAATGACTACAGCCTCAACTTCAGCATAAGTAGTAGCTACAACTCAGCCGATGCTGATGTGCAGTTACTAAATAATGATGACTCCGAAAATAGCAATAACGCTACTACTAATGCTTTTAGCACTCAAAATTATAACTCCACCAATGGCTATGGCTTGCTTAATTCAGCAGCAGCAGTGGCTAGAGCAATTGGTCAGAATACCTTTGCTGATGTTCGTGATCTTAGTGGTAATAATTGGGGAGCAGACCTTGTTAAAGCACCGGAAGTTTGGACACAAGGATACACAGGTAAAGGCGTTGTTGTTGCTGTTGTAGATACTGGGGTTGACTATAACCACGAAGATTTAAAAAATAATATCTGGACGAATAGCAACGAAATTGCAGGTAACAGTATAGATGATGATGGCAATGGCTATATTGATGATAATTACGGCTGGAACTTCTCTGATAAAAACAACAACACCCTAGATAACAACGGTCATGGCACTCATGTTTCTGGCACGATCGCAGGAGAAAATAATAACTACGGTGTCACTGGTATTGCATACAATGCCAAAATTATGCCCGTCAAAGTTTTGAGTGAATCTGGTTCTGGTTCCTATAGTTCCATATCTAAAGGTATTCGCTACGCTGTGGATAATGGAGCTAATGTGATTAACCTCAGTTTAGGAGGCACATTTTCCAATAGTACTTTAGAGTCAGCCATTGACTATGCCAGCAGCAAAGGAGTGATTGTCGTCATGGCAGCAGGTAATAAAGGTGACTCATCACCAGACTATCCCGCTCGCTATGCATCCAAGTCGGGAATTGCCGTTGGGGCTGTGGATAAAAATAATAATCTGGCCGACTTCTCTAACCGCTCTGGAACGGATGAAATCGCTTACGTCACAGCCCCAGGAGTCAAGGTTTACTCCTCAGTTCCGAATAATCAATATGGCACTTATAGCGGCACGTCTATGGCTGCTCCCCATGTTGCTGGTGTAGTTGCCCTGATGCTTAGTGCTAACCCCAACTTAACTGATGCCCAAGTCCGTCAGATTGTGACAGAAACCGCAGAAAATAGTACACAAACTACAAGCTTTAGTTTTAATCATTCTAATGTCAGTTCTTTAGCGAGTCAGGTGATTGCAGACACAGCAGTAAATAATACACAAACTACAATCTCTAGTTTTAATATTTCCAATGTCAGTTCTCTGACAAAGCAGGCGATGTCTGATGACAACCTGCTACGCATCGACGTACAAACGGTAAATTATCTGACACCACAGACTCTTGCTAGTTTTAATAACTCTGATGTCAGTTCTCTAATCGATGATGCAATTACAGAAAAGGTAAAATATTTGACACCATTTGAAGGTAATAACGGATTGGCCAATCCAGAATTATGGTCGCAATTCCAAAACTATGAGAACACTCTGGGCAGCATCAATGTGGATAGCAATGAAGATGAGAATAATCTTGATTTTGGCAAATTACTAGAGTGAATGCAAAAACAAATATAGCAGTTCTCGTTTACGTGAGGTACATCCGTAGGGGCACAGCATTGCTCATTGGTGTCAACTTAAGCTAAAAATCGCTTATCTGTTGGCTTCCACGCCCGCCCAGAAATGAATTTCAGCGGCTCATAGCTAAAGTCTCAGGACTTACGCAAAAACTCTCTGCAACTCTTATTCCTTTGTGTCCTTCGTGCCTTCTCTGCGAGACGCTACGCGAACGCGGTTCGTTATTCCGTGACTCATGCGTAAGTCCTAAGTCTACTAAAGTAGACTAAAAATTTTTCGGATTATTTAGTCATCTTTAGATGACTTTCGCTATTAGCAAGGAACTTCAGTTCCTTGCGGGACACCAATGAGCAATGCTGTGCCCCTACACCTCACGATATAATGTTGTACCGCATCTGGATGGGAACCGCCATAACTCAGTATAGAACATTCTTGGGTATCGCTTGAAAATTATTTTGCGAAGTGCGATCGCTCGTCTATCGTCAATGAATGTAGGGGTTTAGCAATGCGCTTTACCCCTACTCCTACGGTGTTATGAGGTGACAAAATAAGGAGAGGCTACAAACCTACCTAACGGAAAATGCCTCATTAAACCGCCGCGTCACAGGCTCAGTGATGAATGTCAAAATTGACTTTTTACGAGTGACAATTTCACCTGTAGCAGACATACCTGGTGTAAATTCTACTTCTTGACCCCGCACGTTAACTGAGTGTTTACTTAGCTTAATTCTGGTGGGAAAAACTAAGCCTAATTCTTTATCAACAATTGCATTCGGACTGACTTGCATAACTTCTCCATTCACAGTGCCAAATTCCTGAAAGGGGAAAGTTGCCATTTTCACTTTTGCCTTCATTCCTTGACGAATAAACCCAATATCGCGGTTGAGAACTTTCACCTCTAAAAGCATTTCTTCCCCTTCTGGCAAAATTGACAGCAATTCTTCACCTGATTGCACTGGTCCCTTAGTAGCTTTAACTCTGTAAATTGTACCGGCAACAGGAGCCTCAATTGTTTCTAAAGCTTGCTGCTTCCTTGCCTGTTCTAATTGACCTTGAACAGTTGTCAGTTCTTCTTTACGCTTGTTGAATTGGGTCAAAATTTCACTTTGGCGTTCTGATGCTACACGCTGGGCTTGACTGCGTGCAGCATTGTAAGCTTGTTCTGCTTGGCGAATTTCTTGGATTTGGGCAGAAATATCTTTTTCTAATGACGTGACTTTATCTTGAGCCTCTGTTATTCTATTCTGGGCGTTAATCACTTCATCTTGCGATCTAGTGATTTCTGTCTTTGCACGAGTTAATCTTTCTTGGGCATCCAAGTAATCGACACGAGGTACTGCACCAGGAGTCATTAGGCTGCGTAGGCTTTTTTCCCTTTCTTCGGCAAGCGCCAAATTACTTTCAATTTTAATTCGGATGCTATCTGCGTTAGCAAGGTTGGTTTTGGCATTGGCAACGCTGCTTTTGGCATTAACTAAGTTGTCTTGCAACCGAGTCAAACGGACTTTGGCTTGATCTATGAGTGCTTGTTGGCGATTTGCTTCTGCTTCCGCTCCTGCTTGACGCGCTTGGAAGTCTTGCAGGCGAGAACTTAAAAGTTCATCTTGCAATTTTGTTCCAGTAGTTTTGCCTCCGGTGCGTTCTGCATCCAAACGTTGCAAATCGTCCTGAATCAATCTAGAAGATTTGGCTAGGCGGGAAACATCGGTTATTTGCAAGTCTGGATCTTTTTGAATCAGAACTTCACCTTTAGTAACGCGATCGCCTTCTCGCACTTTAACAGCAACAATTGACCCCCCACCCAAGGATGTCACCGGTCTTACCTGTGTGGAAGCGATTAATTCCCCTGGTGCTGTTGCTACTTCATCGATTTGCGAGAAGTACGCCCAGGCGATCGCTCCAAATACGATGACGCTCATCGTTCCCGCTAATAATCTAGTGTACAGAGGTGGCAATTCCTGTACTGCCTTCCCCAATTCATAAGTAAGTTGTTCCTCTGGTTGGGCGAATCGCTCTTTTGTCTGACGTGCTTGAGCAGCATTTACAGCTAGGGAAGATTTCATAGAATTTGGGAGTGGGGAGTGGGGAGTGGGGAGTGGGGAATGGGGAGTGGGGAATGGGGAATGGGGAATGGGGAATGGGGAATGGAGAATGGAGAATGGGGAATGGGGGAATGATTTATTGTTTGTTTATCATGACTTATAGTGTTTTTCTTCACCCTACTCCCTATTCCCTACTCCCCACTCCCCATTTATAGTGTTTTTCTTCACCCTACTCCCTATTCCCTACTCCCCACTCCCCATTTAAACTGCTAGATAACGCCGCAAAAAACTTTCTAATGTCTCCAACTGGAAGTTATAAATCGCTTCCAAATTGGCAATTTCATCTTTTGTACAGAAAAATTCATTTGCTAGCAATGTGCGATAAGTTCCTAAAGCTTTTTGAATTTGGGGATTAATTAAACCCAATACACTCTGTAACCCATCAACGGCAAATAGTGGTGAGTTAATTATTACTGGCTGTTTGTTGAAGATCCGACCAAAAATCCGGGGAATATCTTCTCGTAATAAAATCTCTGGCCCTCCTACTGGGAAAATTTGGTTACGAGCGCCTTCAACTGTCACAGAATCCACCACTATCCTTGCTAAATCATCGGTACTGACAATTGAGGTACGGTTTTTGCGATCGCCAATGAGCAGCCAGTAATAATTAACTCACCACTATTTGCCGTTGATGGGTTACAGAGTGTATTGGGTTTAAT
>NZ_JAIVFR010000496.1 GCF_020829685.1 Nostoc sp. CHAB 5715
TTCGTACCCTTCATCAGGAACGGTATTGTCGAGAATAAAGGGATGCCATCGGATATCCACTTCTTTTTCTGGCCATTGTGCCAGTGCATCAAACAGATGCTTTTTCCCTATTCTACACCAGGGGCAAACGGGATCGTGAAAGATGTCTATCAGCATATTTTTTATCCTTCAAATGCTAATATTTGTATGCATCTGGGGTTTGAAATCTCGTTGAAGAGGCGTTGTGTTTAAAGGCTGTAAAAAAGCGTTGATTTTTTCTTCAAAAAAGCTTTGAGTATTTTCAAATTCTTGAATTAATGCGTCTCTATCTTTCCTTGCTACCAGTCTTGCAAGATGGCTGTAAGTATTAGCTAAAAAGCTAATTGCATTACACCTTTCTTCTGTAGCTAGCATAATATCAACACATAAATTAGGATTTTGAGAAAACAAACGTTTAACAATGTCAATTTCTTGACGATAGTTAGGTGTTGACATTGTTAAGCTCTGCTCTATGTCCACTTTTACTTGTGCTAAGAAAACACCAAGACTAAATCTACAAAAATGCTGCGTTGCTTGAACGATTACCATCATTTTATCGTGTTCTTCAGGCGTGCAAACAATTAATTCTCCACCTTGACTTTTGATAAAGTCTAATAACCACTGGAATGAATCATCGTTTCGACCTGGACATACTACCACTTTTTGTCCTAAAAACGATTTGATATTTGGCCCGAACATTGGATGTAAACCCATGACTGGGCCGGAATGGTATTCGAGCATTGCCTGAGTTGGCTGAGTTTTTACGCTCGTGATGTCACACAAAGCTGTATTTGAGCCAAGGTATTTCGCTGCTCGTTTGATAACATCAACTGTATGTTCAATGGGAACGCTTACTAATACTAATTCTGCCTGATTTAACAGTTTATCTGCATATTCCCAATCATCGTGTTCGAGAACACTAACATTGTGACCTACTAGCGAAAGCTGCTCTTTAAATAATCTTCCCATCCTGCCGCATCCACCGATGATGGTAATTTCTCGGGGAGTGACATGATTTGTTGCAGATTTAGGAATCAAAGTAGCATGGCAACTATTTACTACACTTGCCCAAACAGACTCAGGAATACCAGCTTGGGCGAGTAGGGGAGCCACATCAGCCAGTTGTTCATCTAAAGAAGGTTGTTCTGATGCTGCTAATAATGATATGCGATCGCTCAGTAGGGCGATTAAGCTTTGGTCAGTTTTTTTAAGCTGATCTGAATTAGTCATTTGTCATTAGTCATTTGTCATTTGTCATTAGTCCTTGAGAGACTACGCGCACAAGGGACGTGGTTTTAATTAGTCTGATATGATTAGTGTTTTCGCCTACAAGGGGCGAGGTATGTACTAAAATGTCTTGAGGAACAAGTGATTTGTTAGAACTTAATTCGGGTAAGATATCCAAAGTTGTTGCTTCTTTGGCGATCGCATCATAAAATAACTCTTCATACCGATCTAGCGCTTGCTCAAAGGAATAGTTTTCTACCGCAAACTTTCTTCCTTTGCGCCCTAATTGTGCTGCTAATTCCGGTTGATTGTATAAATCTAATACCGCACTTGCCAAAGCATCTGCTGACTCTGGCTCAACGATAATGCCGCCACCACTTTCTTTGATAGCTTTGGCAGCAGTACCAGATGCCGGAACTGAACCGACAATTGGGCGACCACTGGCTAATAGCAGTGGTATTTTAGAAGGCATATTGAAGGAAATCACATTGCTCTTTTGCACAATCAACCCCACATCTGCGGCTGCTAACATTTGGGGTAGTTTTTCTCGCGGTTGCAATGGTAGCAGCAAAACGTTATCTGCACCACAAGCAAGACAATGTTTTTGCAACCTTTCGAGGGCTTGAGATTCACCTGCGATCGCAAAGACAATATCATTAATATGACGCAACCGAGCTGCTGCTTCTATTACTGTCTCTAAACCTTGGGTCAGAGCAATATTACCTGAATAAAGCACTACAAATTTATCATCGAGTTGATGGGTAGCTCTCCAAGAGTTATTCTCCTTCGGTAAAGGGCGGATAAAATTTAGATTCACCCAATTGGGAATGCAGGCAATTTTATTAGCCGATACACCTTTATTTATTAAATTATCTACAAAGCCATCAGCAATCACGCTAATGGTATGTGCAGTTCTATAAGCAAATTTTTCTAAAGCTTCCAGAGCTTGAATCATCAACTTATTTTTAATTAGCCCAACACGCACAGCAGCTTCCGGGAGGATATCTTGCACGTTCAGCACTACTGGGCAGTTGTATAGCCAAGCTATTAAGGTTGCAGGTAAACAAACTAGTAGCGGTGGCACTGTTAAAAGAATTACATCAGGTCGCTCGCCCTTAAGGGCTTGTGGCAAGCTTGTAAAAACAAAGCTCAACTCTAGCAGTAGCCTGTCTACAAGGTTAGGTTTAGACTTAATCCGCAGGTAACTACGCTGAAT
Source organism: Nostoc sp. CHAB 5715 (assembly GCF_020829685.1). GTDB lineage: Bacteria > Cyanobacteriota > Cyanobacteriia > Cyanobacteriales > Nostocaceae > Nostoc. Next base: position 2,462 of record NZ_JAIVFR010000496.1, read on the forward strand.
TTTGACACTATTTTTATGTTCAGTAACGTATAGCTTACCCCGATAGCGATCGTAAATCTGACGCTGAGGATAATTAGGCATACCTGTGATTACCCGCACTTGGTGCCCTCGCTTCACCAGCCCTTCTGCTAGTTCAGTCATTAAAGGTGCAATACCAATTGGCTCTGGATGATAATTGTATGAATAAATCAGAATTTGCATGAACTGTTAATATCCTGAAAGCAGCTTGATAATGTTGGCTTTATTGTGTTATCCAGTTTTTATCTCCGTTGTTCCAGATTTAATGACCAGAAATTTTCGTAGGGGAGCCAGTGCGTTCATAGGTGTCAACTTAACGTGAAAACGATGTCCCGCAAGGAACTGAAGTTCCTTGCTAATAGCCAAAGTCATCTAAAGATGACTAAATATCCCCCAAAATCTTGAGTCTACTTCAGTAGACTTTAGCTATTAGCCAGAGAATTCATTCTCTGGCGGGTGAGGAGTCCCACAGCAAAGCTATTTCTAGCTTAAGTTGACACCAATGCAGTGCGTTGCGGTGAATCCAGCGCTGTAGGCGGGTTTCCCGCCGTAGGCGACTGGTGAACCCGAAGGGAGGTTCCCGACGCTCGATGACTCGCTAACGCTGCGCTATCCGTTGTAGCAACTGGCGTTGTGTTACTAGCAAGAGTACAGCACCAAATTTATTGAGATGGTGCGTTAGCCAAGGGCATAACGCACCCGACGAAACAGAAGTTTTAGATTTTGTTTAATCCACTTCAGCCTCTGAACTCGGAACTTCGACCTCTGAACTCGGAACTTCAGCCTCTGAACTCGGAACTTCGACCTCTGAACTCGGAACTTCGACCTCTGAACTCGGAACTTCGACCTCTGAACTCGGAACTTCAGCCTTTGAACTCGGAACTTCGACCTCTGAACTCGGAACTTCGACCTCTGAACTCGGAACTTCAGCCTTTGAACTCGGAACTTCGACCTCTGAACTCGGAACTTCGACCTCTGAACTCGGAACTTCGACCTCTGAACTCGGAACTTCAGCCTTTGAACTCGGAACTTCGACCTCTGAACTCGGAACTTCAGCCTCTGAACTCGGAACTTCAGCCTCTGAACTCGGATTCGGTCATATTAGTGCTACTCAAGCATGAGAACTCAGCACTGTTTTTACAACGTTTTCTCTAAACTGAAGGCTGGCTTTTGTTGTCCACGTTTCCGCAATGTGACGGTAGCAGCCCCAAGTCCGAGCAATGCTAAACCTAATACTGAACTAGATTCAGGCACTGGTTTTCTGTCTGTTACATTTATCACTTGGACGCGACCTTGGAAGAAATCGCCCACGTAAAGCTTGCCATCTTTATAGCCTGTGCCACCCGTCCAGTTAAATCTGCCGGGAGCGAGGTCGAGGGGGTTGCCAAAAGGAGGGCCAGTGAATGCTGGAGGCGGTACAGGGTTGCCTGATGCATCTAGGGCTGGTTGACCGAAGGAAGTCAAGTAGTTACCGTTTTTATCGAATACCTGAACGCGGCTATTGACAGAATCAGCTACGTAAACATTCTCAAACTCGTCCACTTCGATGCCAATTGGCTGAAGAAGCTGTCCAGGTCCGCTACCTGCTGAACCAAATGCCAACAGAGGGTTACCATTTGGATCGAGTACTTGAACGCGGTTGTTATACTGGTCAGCTACAAAAATATTTCCACTAACTGGGGAAATTCTTACACCTGCTACACCTTGGAATTCCCCAAGTGCAGTACCCACAGTGCCACCAATGACACCAAGTGGCTGTCCGTCTGCGGTGAATTTAAGAATTCTTTCGCCGTTAAAATCACCTATGTAGAAGTTGCCAGTTTTGTCAAATGTCACACCAGATGGTCCAAAGAAAAGCCTATCATTTATGCGAGGGGTAAAATCTCCATTTGCAAAGGATCTAATAAAGTTACCCTGAGAATCGTATTGATTCACGCGGTTGTTGTAAACATCACCAGCATACAGATCCCCTGTTACTGGATTAAAGTCTACAGTTGTTGGCTCGTCAAACTGCCCGGGTCCTGTGCCGCCGGAGCCAATTGCTCCAATATACTGACCGCTAGGATTAAATATTTCAATTTTGTTACCAAGGTTGAAGTTAGGAGTACCATCCGGGTTAACACCGCGTCCGTTAGCTATGAGGGTATTCCCTTGGCTATCCACCGCTATGCCTTGGGGAACAAACAGTTCTCCAGGGCCGAAGCCAGGGCTACCGATAGTGCGATCAAAGCTTAATGTTACAGCTTTGGCTTGGGCTGCTGTTGCCAGCACCATGAGTCCAGTACCGAGAATGCCGATTGAGAAATTTTTGACTAATCCCATGAGTTTTAAGTCGTGGTTGTATAAGTTATACTCTTTCCTAGACTAATTTTGTTCCCAGCCCCAGTTCGGGAATCCTAAAATTCGGGCTGCTGCCTCTTGTTTGAAATGCAACTTTCTGTGTGAGGCAGCAGCCTATTTTATAACCATTACCTGGTGTCAGGTAATGAGGAATTAGACTATCTCTGCTTTGGCTAGCAATTCACCCGACTTTTCGGGGCGTTTGCGTTTGGCGATCGCAGCAGTTGCACCTACACTAGCAAGTGCTAATAAGCCAAATATTGAAGTAGATTCGGGGACTCTTTTTGTAACCAGACCATCCACCCGAACAACCGACCCTATATCTGGGCCAACACCGCGCTTGGTGACGTAGATTTTCCCGTCAGGGCCAATATCGATTCCAGCAGACGATTCCAGCCCTTCACCGGCAGCAACCAGCGTTGTGCGAGTGAGATCAGGAGCAACTTTGACCAGAGAACCAGGAAGGAACCGTAAATCACCTTGTAACTGAGAGGTATCGCTGAATTGTAAGACCAGCAAATTACCCTCATCATCAAAGGTTAGGTCAGTGATGTGTGTAAACCCATCCAGAAAAACCTCTGGGTTCCCATCCTCGCCGATCCGGAAGATCCGCGATTCATTTTCTGGATAAGGAAAACCTGTATATTCCCCAACATATAAAGCTCCAT
>NZ_JAIVFR010000497.1 GCF_020829685.1 Nostoc sp. CHAB 5715
GATAAATTACTTGTGATATGTCATTGCGAGTGGAACGAAGTGAAACGAAGCAATCACAACGTCTGGAGCGATTGCTTCACTCCGTTCGCAATTGACAACTGTTTAACCGGACGTGATATGAGGGAGTTAGGAGTTAAAAATTCTCTCCCAATGCCCAATGCCCAATGCCCAATGCCCAATTCCCAATTCCCAATTCCCAATGCCCAATGCCCAATGCCCAATTCCCAATTCCCAATTCCCAATTCCCAATTCCCAATGCCCAATGCCCAATGCCCAATTCCCAATGCCCAATGCCCAATGCCCAATGCCCAATTCCCAATTCCCAATAACTAATGCGTAATTTTATTAAACAAACTTTTGCTAGTTTAATTGGCACCTTACTAGGACTAATTATTTTCGGTGGTCTGGGAACCACTGGATTGTTCTTGCTAATATTGGCTGCTAGCTCCTCTAAAGATACTGGGCCAAATGTGAAAGATAAGTCAGTGTTGGTTTTTGACTTGTCAATGAAAATTACTGATAGCGAACCTAGTTCAGACAAACTGTTTCAAAACACAATATCAGGTGTAGATGACGAAAGAATGGCACTCCGCAAAGTTGTGGAAACTTTGGAAAAGGCGCGGCGCGATCCGCGAATTGTCGGGATCTATTTAGATGCAACAAGCACAAGCCAAGCTGGTAACGTTGGCTATGCGTCCCTAAAAGAAATTCGGAAAGCGTTGGAAGAGTTTCGCGCTGCGGGGAAAAAGATTGTTGCTTATGGCAGTGATTGGAGTAAAAAGGAATATTACCTTAGTTCAGTGGCAGATTCCGTTGTACTTAATCCTCTGGGAATGATGGAAGTCAACGGTTTGAGTTCACAACCGATGTTCTTAGCGGGTGCATTGCAGAAATATGGCATTGGTGTTCAAGTCGTGCGGGTGGGGAAATTTAAGGGGGCTGTAGAACGGTTTATCCTCACAAAGTTGAGTCCAGAAAACCGCGAACAAACCCAGAAATTGTTAAATGATGTTTGGGGAGAGTGGCGCACTACTGTAGGCGCAAGTCGAAAAATTAAACCTGAGAAATTGCAAGCGATCGCAGATAATCAGGCACTATTGGAAGCCACGCAAGCCAAAACTACTGGTTTAGTCGATCGAGTAGCATACCCCGATGAAGTGGTAACTGACCTCAAAAAGTTGACAAATAGCGATAAAGACGACAAAACATTCCGACAAATTAGGCTCAATAGCTATGCAGAAGTTTCTGGCAAATCTTTCGGTGTAGAACGTAGTTCAAAAAATAAAATTGCCGTTGTTTATGCTGAGGGCGAGATTGTCGATGGTAAAGGAGAAGATGGGCTAGTAGGAGGCGATCGCTTTGCCAAAATCTTCAACAGACTCCGACAAGATAAGGATGTAAAAGCTGTTGTATTACGAATTAATAGTCCTGGTGGTAGCGCTACCGCAGCCGAAGTCATGCAGCGAGAGGTGAAATTAACTCGTGAAGCGAAACCGGTTGTAGTGTCAATGGGTGATGTAGCCGCCTCTGGTGGTTATTGGATTGCTAGCGACTCTAACCGCATTTTTGCCGAACCAAATACTATCACAGGTTCAATAGGTGTATTTGGGTTGCTATTCAATGGTGAAAAGCTAGCGAGTGATAACGGCATCACCTGGGATTCGGTAAAAACTGCACGCTATGCTGATAGTCAAACAGTTTCGCGTCCAAAATCGCCTCAAGAGTTGGCAATTTATCAACGTAGTGTGAACCGAATTTATGATATGTTTCTGAATAAAGTTTCTCAAGGTCGGAAACTCCCAGAACAAAAAGTAGCAGAAATTGCTCAAGGACGGGTTTGGTCTGGTGTAGCGGCTAAGGAAATTGGTTTGGTGGATGAAATTGGCGGTTTGAATAGTGCGATCGCGTACACTGTCAAGCAGGCGAAACTAGAAGAAGACTGGGAAGTGCAAGAATATCCTCGCACTAGCAGTTTCGGAGAACGGTTTTTTGGACGTGCAACACAAGAGGTGCGGACTGCTTTAGGAATTGAGGCGACGCAACTCAAACAATCCAATCCCCTCACCAATGAATTCCAGAAGTTGCAACAGGAAATCGGAATTCTGCAAAAGATGAACGATCCACAAGGGGTTTATGCCCGTTTGCCTTTCAACTTGAAGATTGAGTAGATGCTTTTTTGAGTATCGAATTACCCAAAACAAAAACCTCAAAGAGTCCTGCCGGACATCCCTCTCCAAAGCATCGGAGAGGGACAGGTTTTGCTATGCAAAACCAGGGTGAGGTTTCTTTAAGCCTTAACCCAAGCGTATTTAGTTAAGTCATATCCCAATACGCTTGGGTTAAGGCTAAAACTATGTTACAAAGTCAATTTTTTTAACGAACCGCCAAGACGCCAAGGACGCAGAGAGAAGGAAGAAATGCTTAACTGAACTGTATTGAGTCATATCCAGCAGCCAAACCCCATCAAATATCTCAGAAATTATACTGAACCAGCAAGCCGATAAATATTACTAATATATACATAAATATTATCAGGATGCTGAATATGTCAGATTTACCGCTTCAGTGCAAAAATTTGAAAGAGCAGGTTGAGTCTATATTACAACTTTTACAACAAGAACCAACGCTACGTTTCCAAGATATTACACCTGTACAAACTTCCCTAAGTAAGGCGATTTCCCCAAAATTTGAGATTGTGTTTGCGGGTGCATTTAGTGCCGGGAAATCAATGCTAATCAATGCACTATTGGAGAGGGAATTACTCTACAGTGCAGAGGGACACGCTACAGGTACAGAATGCAAAATCGAGTATGCAGAAGTAGATAAAGAACGTGTTGTTTTGACGTTTTTAAGTGAAGTAGAGATTCGGGAACAAGCAGTTTCTTTGTGTCAGCAACTAGGATTTAAGACAGTAGCTAATATCAACCAAGCTGATGTAATTAACTTGCTACGCCAAGGTTGTGAAGCGATTATTCAGCAGGAGGGTGGTGAGAATAAATCAGAACGTGCAAAACAGGCGAAGGCGTTAATGTTGTTGCTAGAGGGATATATAGCAAACCGCGATCGCATCAGCACGGTTAATAATGCTACATATTCAATGGAACAATTTAACTTTGCCAATCTCAAGGAAGCGGCTGGATATGCCCGTCGTGGTAGTAATAGTGCAGTATTGAAGCGAATAGAATATTACTGCAATCATCCTTTGCTACAAGATGGTAATGTAATTATTGACACACCGGGTATAGATGCACCAGTAGAGAAAGATGCACAGCTAACTTATGCCAAAATTCAACATCCTGATACTTCGGCGGTGGTGTGTGTGCTAAAACCTGCTGCGGCGGGTGAGATGACAAAAGAAGAAACAGAACTTTTGGAATTAATGCGGGAGAATGGGGGAGTACGCGATCGCGTTTTCTATATCTTCAACCGCATCGATGAAACTTGGTATAATACTCAGCTACGGCAACGATTAGATGATTTAATTAGTGGGCAATTTTACAATTCAAGCAAGGTTTATAAAACGAGTGGATTATTAGGATTTTATGGCAGTCAGATTAAACAGACAAGCCAACAAGATAGATTTGGTTTAGATTCTGTTTTCGCAGAAAGTATTAAAGGTTTAGATGGTAAAGAAGAAACACCACAATTTGTCTATGCGTTTAACAACTACTGTGTAAATTCAGGAAAGCTGTCTTCTACTAAATTCCGTGTCTCTGTTAACGGCTTTGAAACCCCAAATCAAAATTATGTGCGGATTCTGGGAGATTGGGGAAATGAAATTATAGAACAGCTAATTAAAGATAGTGGTACTGAAGAATTTCGCACAGCAATTACTCGCTATCTTACCGAAGAAAAGCGTCCCCAATTATTTAAAAATCTTGCTGATGATTTGGAAGATGTTTGTATCAAACTGAAAAAACATTATCAGAGTGTTCAACGCAATTTAGATAGTCAGCCCCAAGAAATTGAGACGATGAAGGCGCAAGAGTTACAACGCCTAAATCAGCAACTCCAGCAAATTGGTAGAGACTTTCATGAGCATATTACAGAAGAAGTGAACCAAATAATTAATAATTCTTGTGATGCTTTTGAAGCAGATTTTAAGCAATTGCAATCACGAATGATTCGCCGTTTAGATGAATTGCTAGATACTTTTTCTGTAGCTTCTGCTTATCAACGTGCAACCATCAGCCATCCTCGCAACGCTACCGCACCTTTAATAGCTATTTTAGTAGAGGCATTTTATTACTTAGCAAATCAATTAGAAGATATTTTGGTTGAATCTTCTCAGCAAGTAGTGGCGAATTATTTCCAACGATTGATTGAAAAGATTCGCAAGTCAGAATATTATCGCCAGTTGTATCGTTTATTAGATAATGATGGTGGTATTGAACAAGAGATCAGAATTTTAGAAAAAGGAGTTGCTCAAGCATTAGTTAGTGCAGCTAGTGTAGAGTGCGATCGCTTTGTGCGAGAAAGTCCGAGATTTTACGATGAAGGCACTTTTTCTATATATCAATTTCGCCAAACTTTATCACAAACTTCTCAAGGTTACGACGCTGAAAGTATTGTGGAAGCGGAACCAGCAATTAGGCAATTATTAAAGTTAGATTTTGAACCAAAAGTTTCCCACACTATTCGTAAATCTTTCCGTCAAACCATCAACCAAACCCTTAAAACTCACTTATTACCAATGGCAAATCAGCAAGCAGATGAAATTTTGCAGCAATATCCACAGGCGCGTGCTTATTTAGAGAAAACATTGGAACAAGAAGCTGAAGAAAAAATTGCGAATAATCGACGATTATTAAATGTTGTTGAAGAAAATATTGCCGCATATAATTCAGCAGCTTCTAGTATTAATACTTGTTTACAGGCGATGCAATTATCTGAACATCTTTTGCCTGTCATTGGTGATTCATTTGATACTGATGGTAGGTTTGCCAATAATGGATTTGTGATTTCAGATGTGGTACAAAAGGTTTAGTTTTATATATCGCAATCCTATTTAATTTGTGAAAATTCGCGGTATCCAGATCCCCGGCTTCTCAAAGAAGCCGGGGATCTAACTTTAACTCAATAGTTATGACTATCAAACGTCGGCAATTTCTCACAACCTGTGGATTCGCTACCCTAGCTACCCAGATATCACCACTTACGGCTGAAGGTAAACTCACAAACACTATCCGCAAGCCGCCCCACCTGCAAGCTGGCGATACTGTAGGATTGATTTCCCCTGCGGGTATCGTTGACGCTAAAGATATCGAAGCAGCGCAACAATCAATTTCACAGTTAGGGTTAAAAGTCAAGCTAGGGAAGCATATTTTAAACCGTTATGGCTATTTAGCGGGTAAAGATGCCGATCGCGCCCAGGATGTAAACTCGATGTTTAGCGATCGCACCATAAAAGCAATTATTCCCATGCGTGGTGGTTGGGGTTGTAATCGCATTTTACCTTTACTCAACTACTCGCTAATCCGCTCCCAT
>NZ_JAIVFR010000498.1 GCF_020829685.1 Nostoc sp. CHAB 5715
GAGCAACTCTAGTTTGGCGTTTGCTGACTCCGCAAAATTCAGCACCTTCAACTGCTAATGTTCAACCTCAAGGGGTAAGAGTCACAGTATCGCCAGTACAAAGTGGCATTATTGAGGAAAGCTCAGATTTTATTGCTAGCTTAAAATCCCAGCGCTCAGTCACGCTCCAGCCGAGGATTCAAGGCCAAGTTACCCAAATATTTGTCAAATCGGCAGATCCAGTCGCACAAGGAGCGGCAATTCTCCAAGTAGATCCTCCCTCACAAGTAGGTATCAGTGGAAGCAATACTGTGCCTCAAGGATTTTTAGTGCAACTGGAAAATGCCCGCGCTATACTCAAATCTCTAGAAGCACAACGACCATCCTACGTTGCAAATGTGCAATTGTACCAGCAGAATTACGAAAAGTTTGTCACCCTAGCCCAGGAAGGAGCGGTGTCTCGACAGACTCGCGATCAGTTTGGTGCTCGGCTGGCCAATGCTAAGGCTAATCTTGATGCAATTGATTCTAGAATTCAAGCACAACGAGCCAAGATATTGCAGCTTGAAAAAACTTTGCAGCAAGCTAATGTAAATATTCCAAAACAACAAGGGAACCTCCAGTACGACAAAATTACTGCTCCCTTTAGTGGCACAGTTGGCAACATCGCTGTGAAAGTAGGTGATTTAGTTAATACTTCTACACAATTAGTTAATATCACGCAAAATCGACCTTTAGAAATCAACATCTCTGTGCCATTACAGCAAGGGCCCCAACTGCGTAAGGGAATGCCAGTGGAGGTTATGAACACACAAGGTCAAAAGCTTGGTAGAAGTAGGGTATTTTTCATTGCACCTACTGCCAGTAATGAAACACAAGAAATACTGATCAAAGCACTTTTTGACAACCCTAACGGTCAGTTACGTGCAGATCAATTGGTAAGGGCTAGAGTATTCTGGAATCAGCGCCCCGGAGTTTTAATCCCCACAACAGCAATGACTCGTGTAGGTGGAGATACTTTTGTTTATGTAGTTGAAACAGAAAAATCTCCCCAAGGTGTATCCCAACAAGTAGCTCGGCAAAAGCGAGTGAAGCTAGGCGAGATCAAAGATAATAAGTACCAAGTTATTGAAGGATTACAGCCAGAAGATAAAGTTATTATTTCAAGTTTGCTCAATCTTAGGGATGGCGTTGCGATCGCTCCAGAATCTTAAAAATGGATGCTAAATTGTAGTATGTTACTGCCAGCATACTACCAAATACTTACTACCAATTCCCATGTTTGTTGATTTTTTTATTAAGCGACCTGTATTTGCAAGTGTTTGCTCCATTATCATTTTGTTGGTAGGAGCCATTAGTATCCCGACACTACCCACAGATCAATATCCAGAGATCAGTCCGACTCAAATTAACGTTACAGCTAACTATGTCGGTGCTAATGCTGAAATCGTAGAAAATACCGTTACGACTATCTTAGAGCGGCAGATTAATGGCGTTGAAGGCATGAAGTACATGACTTCAAATAGCAGCAACAATGGCAATAGTACGATTACAGTTACATTTGACGCATCGCGCAACAAAGATATTGCAGCAGTCGATGTGCAAAATCGGGTATCGATCGCCCAACCGCTCTTACCAGAAGCTGTGCAGCAAACTGGAGTCACTGTCACTAAGCAGTCTAACAACATTCTCTTAGCGATCGGGCTGTACTCGGGTAATAAAGAATACGACAACGTTTTTTTAAGTAACTATGCCGACCTCTACATAGTAGATGCCCTCAAAAGAATCAAAGGTGTGGGTGAGGTGCAGATTTTTGGTGAACGCCGCTATGCGATGCGCTTGTGGCTCAACCCCAGCAGCCTTGCTAGTCGTAACCTTACCGCCCAAGATGTGATCGATGCACTCAACGAGCAAAATTTACAGGTGGGTGCTGGGCAAATCGGGCAGCAGCCAACATTACCAGATCAGATGTATCAAATCGATTTGCAAGCTATTGGCAGACTAAGTGGGGCAACGGAATTTGCCGACATGGTGATCAAGACATCTGAGGATAACACGCTGGTAAAGTTAAGAGATGTGGGTCGGGCGGAATTGGGAGCAGAAAATTACAGTACTTTTCTGCGATTTAGAGGCAACGAGGGTGTAGGTCTAGGGATATTTCCCAGTCCTGGGAGTAACGCTTTAGACGTTGCTAGGGCAGTTAAAACCGAAATGCTGCGGCTGGAGCAAAGTTTTCCCCCAGGACTGAAATATCAGGTGGCGTTTGATACAACACTTTTTGTGGAAGCGTCGCTAGCAGAAGTAGTTAAGACGTTGATAGAAGCGATCGCTCTGGTCGTTTTAGTAATTTATATCTTCTTGCAGGACTGGCGGACTACGCTGATTCCGGTGGTTGTCGTTCCCCTAACCTTGATTGGTACTTTTGCCTTTATCAAGGTTTTTGGATTTTCGATCAACACTCTGACCATGTTTGGTTTAACTTTGGCAACGGGATTGGTGGTTGATGACGCAATTGTAATTGTTGAGAATATCTCTCGCTTAATTGAAAATGAGGAGATGTCGCCCCGCCAAGCTGCCTCTGAGTCAATGCGAGAGCTGTTTGGAGCAGTGATTGCAACTTCCCTAGTGATAATGGCTGTATTTGTGCCCGTGGCATTCTTCCCAGGAGCTACAGGACAGATATATAAGCAATTTGCGCTGACGATCGCCTTTTCAATGGCGATTTCTACCTTTCTGGCCATTACCTTAACTCCTTCCCTCTCAGCCTTGCTACTGCGTCCGGGGCAAAGACCACGCGGTTGGTTAGGCTGGATTTTTGAGCGGGTTAACAGGTTTATTGATTGGACACGCAGGAAGTATGAACGCATACTCAATGGTTTGACACGGATAAAAGCGATCGTAGTGGGGATATTTATATTGTCCTTGGGGGTGACGGGCTGGCTTTACATCAGCGTACCTACAGCGTTTATCCCTGATGACGACCAAGGTTATTTCATCACGATTATCCAAGGCCCAGAGGGAGTTTCACTCAACTACACCAGCGAAGTCATGGCTAAGGTAGAAAAAGAAATCCTGAAATTGCCAGAAGTCACAGGTACTTTTGCGATCGGTGGCTTTGGTTTTAGCGGTAACTCTGCCAATAGTGGTGCGATCTTTTCCACTCTCCAACCTTGGGAGAAGCGTCACGAACCGGGACAGTCAGCACAGGCTATTATTGGTAAGTTGAGTGGAGTGCTTGGAGCAATTTCTGAAGCGAGAATTTTCGCGGTGAATCCACCATCTATTCAGGGTTTAGGCAGTTTCGGCGGTTTCCAGTTTGAGCTACAAGACAGAACAGGGAACAGTGGTTTAAATAACTTAGTGCAAGTTATGGGTCAGTTACTCCAACGCGGTAATCAGACGCCAGGATTGCAAGCTGTGTTTAGCACTTTTAGCGCAAATACACCGCAGATGTTAATTGAAGTAGACCGTAACAAAGCTAAATCCCTGCAAGTTGGAGTAAACGATATCTTTAATACCCTACAGTCTTACCTGGGTTCGCGGTATGTCAACGACTTTAATTTGCTACAACGAACTTATCGGGTGTATGTTCAAGCAGACGCTCAGTTTCGCTCTAACCCTGCGGATATCGGTAAATTATACGTGCGTTCTGCTAACAATCAAATGATTGCCCTGAGCAATCTTGTGAAAATTACTTCTGCTACCGGGGCGCAAACGATTAATCACTACAACTTGTTCCGCGCCATTGAAATCAACGGTTCTGCCGCTCCTGGTTATAGTTCCGGTGAAGCAACAGTAGCAATGGAGCAACTAGCAAAGAAGGTTTTGCCAGCAAGTATGGGCTATGAATGGTCGGGAATCGTCGCCGAAGAAAAAGAGTCTGGCGGTCTAGCACCCCTGATTTTTGGATTGGGACTTGTCTTTGTCTTTTTAGTGCTGGCTGCTCAGTATGAGAACTATGTTGACCCACTAATTATTATGCTGTCAGTTCCTCTAGCTATTTTGGGGGCGTTGTCGGCGCAGACGTTGCGGGGTTTAGCTAACGATGTATTTTGCCAGGTTGGTTTAGTAATGCTGATTGGTTTGGCAAGTAAAAATGCGATTCTGATTGTGGAATTTGCCAACCAACTGCAAGAGCGGGGTCTTTCAATTACCAGAGCAGCAGTGCAAGCATCACAAGAACGCTTACGACCGATTCTGATGACTTCCTTCGCCTTTATCTTGGGTATTTGGCCATTGGTAAATCCCGAAGGAGCAGGAGCAGCTAGCAGAAAATCTCTTGGTACTGCGATCGCTGGCGGTACAATTGTCTCTACTTTCTTGACTCTGTTTTTTGTACCAATTTTATATATCGTAATTGGCAAAATTCGCGATCGCTTGAGTCCACGTCGTCAGCTTCATGAGCTAGATGTTAGTCAAGATAGCAAAGTTCCTTCTACCAGCCATCGGTAAGTTAGGAGAGACGCGATTAATCGCGTCTGTACGTTAAGAGTTAGGAGTTAGGAGTAGCCCTGTCAAGGTGAGTTTTGTATTCATTACGAGCTTCTGAACTCGGAAGTTGCACCTCTGAACTCGGAAGTTGAGCCTCTGAACTCGGAAGTTGCACCTTTGAACTCGGAAGTTGAGCCTCTGAACTCGGAAGTTGAGCCTCTGAACTCGGAAGTTGAGCCTCTGAACTCGGAAGTTGCACCTTTGAACTCGGAAGTTGAGCCTCTGAACTCGGAAGTTGAGCCTCTGAACTCGGAAGTTGCACCTTTGAACTCGGAATTTTCAAAATTCTAAAAGAACAAGTCAAGATTTTGTTTGAAAGAATATGAAATTCAACAGGGCTATTTCATTCTCATCTAGCCCGCCTCAGAATAAATTCTGAGGCTAATAGCAAAAGTCGTCTAAAGACGACTAAGAAAGGCTTTTAGTCCACTAAAGTGGACTTGAGCTATGAGCCCGGAACTTTAGTTCTGGGCGGTTTATGTTTAGAACGAAATAGCCCTGGAATCAAATGGGATTGCTATATATTATTGACACTCTCCTGCCTAAAGGCGAGGAGATTCTTAAGACATTACTGTCAAAATATCCTGATTTCTCAGGTTCCCAGGCTCAATACGTTTGCCCTTCTTGGCGTAGTGATATCTCCTTGAAGATGTTTCGGGCGTAGACTTTCCCCCAGTCCGGGGGTAGGTTTTTAAATCTTGTACTGATGTAAATATCTTAGTATATTTGACTCAAGCCTAAAGGCTTTCAGGCAGCTTTCATCTCTTGCCTAAAGTACGGAACTCGCAACTACGTTGCTCTTCCTCAAGAGTTTTCAGCTTGCCATCCTTATAACTGAAACAACAATAGGTGAATCTATGGCATCAATAGCCGGAAAAGTTGCAATTATCACTGGTGCATCGCGGGGAATTGGACGAGCGATCGCACTAAAATTAGCGCAAATCGGCATCAAGCGGCTGATATTGGTAGCACGCGATCGCCAAAAGTTAGTCGAGGTAGCTAACGAAATCGAG
>NZ_JAIVFR010000499.1 GCF_020829685.1 Nostoc sp. CHAB 5715
ACAAACTAAAATATCTGGTTGAATGCCAATGGATCTGAGTTCTTTAACTGAATGCTGTGTTGGCTTAGTTTTCATCTCACCCGCAGAAGCAATCCACGGTACTAGCGTTACGTGCATATACAGCACATTCTGCCTTCCTACCTCTTTGCGGAACTGGCGAATTGCTTCCAAAAATGGTAGTGATTCAATATCTCCCACCGTACCGCCGATTTCTGTAATTACTACAGATGGATTTGTACTTTTAGCCACTCGCAAAATCCGCTCTTTGATTTCATTAGTAATATGAGGAATAACCTGTACTGTGCCACCATTGTAGTCTCCGCGCCGCTCTTTATTGATAACTGCCTGGTAAATCGAGCCAGTAGTTACACAATTCAACCGCGACATTGAGGTATCAGTGAAGCGTTCGTAATGCCCCAAGTCCAAATCTGTCTCCGCACCATCCTGGGTAACGAATACTTCCCCATGCTGAAAGGGACTCATTGTGCCAGGATCGATATTGATATAAGGGTCGAGTTTGAGAATCGATACGGAATATTCGCGCGACTTGAGCAAACGCCCTAGACTTGCTGCTACAATGCCCTTACCAATACTGGAAACTACGCCCCCAGTTACAAAAATAAACTTAGTCATACTAGTTTGAATTTTTAACAACTTCTAAAAATACATCCGTCATTGTGCCACAGTTGTTGTGGTGTAATGTTCTGCCATTGAGCTTGTGAAAAACCTTTTAGGATTAGTAATATTAGGCTGTATTGTCACCTCCTCCGTAGCATTGGCAGAGCCATCTCTTATAGTCGTTTTTCCCCAAACAAGCTACCAGACGAGTTCCCAAAAAATCTTCTTTCTGGGGACTGCACCACCAGATGGTCAGGTTTTGATCAATAGTAAGCCAATTACCCGCAGCAAAGCAGGTCATTTTTCCCCTAGTTTCCCCTTGCAGTTGGGGGAGAATCTTTTTACTGTGCGTCACGACAATCAAGAACTCCAGATTAAAGTGACAAGGCTTACCACTGATCCTGAGCTACCACAGGGGTTAGCCTTTGCTAAAGATTCCCTGACTCCCGCAGCTGACATTGCCAGACTACCGGGAGAGCTAATTTGTTTTAGCGCCATCGCACCCCCTAACGCTAGCGTATCTGTCAAGTTAGCTAATCAAACTATTGCCCTTTCACCCCAACCTCAACAGGCACAACTACCAAGTAATTTGGCAGCTCTGACAGGGCAAAATCAGCCTTATGCCCAGTCTAGCGTAGGCAATTATCAAGGCTGCACCACAGTAGCAACAGCCGCCGATCTGGGACAACCTCAGTTTCAACTGACGCTCAATGGCAAGACGATAACTCAACCAGGGACTGGTAAAATTCAAATCCTCTCAAGAGCAGAGTTGCCAGTTTCTGAGGTAACGGCAGACGCAGGTGTTGCGCGTACTGGCCCAAGCACCGATTATTCTCGACTTACACCACTGCCCAAAGGCACACGCGCAACAGTAACAGGTAGGGAAGGTGAATGGTTGCGTCTAGACTATGGCGCTTGGATTAATAGTAAAGAAACCCGCATTCTTCCTGGTGCAGTTCCGCCACAGAC
This sequence comes from Nostoc sp. CHAB 5715, assembly GCF_020829685.1. Taxonomy (GTDB): domain Bacteria; phylum Cyanobacteriota; class Cyanobacteriia; order Cyanobacteriales; family Nostocaceae; genus Nostoc. The sequence continues at coordinate 1,588 of NZ_JAIVFR010000499.1, forward strand.
AATAATTCGCAGTGTCGGATACCGTCAACTCCCTGGTGCGACAGAGATAGTTTTCCCCTTACAAGTTCCCGTACCTGTAAGCGTGCAACAAAGTGAGGGTGCTTTCGCTCTCACTCTCTACAATACCACTGCCCAAACGGACATTATTCGCCTGGATGATGACCCCCTAATTTATCGCCTAGATTGGCAACAAGAGGCTCCAGAACAAGTAAAATACACCTTTAACCTCAAAAAAGCTCAACAGTGGGGATATAAGCTGAGATACGACGGTACAACCCTGGTTTTAGCTTTGCGTCATCCGCCGAAAATTGGTAACACAAGACGCAAGCCTTTAGCTAATTTCAAGATTGTACTAGATCCAGGGCATGGAGGTAAAGAAACTGGTGCCAGTGGCCCAACTGGATATTTAGAAAAAGATTTGAATTTGGTGGTATCCAAGTTGCTGCAAGATGAGTTGGTGAAGCGAGGAGCAACGGTGGTGATGACACGGGAGGATGATAAGGAGGTTTCGCTAGTAGAACGTCAGGCAATTATCAGTCAAGAAGAACCTGCGATCGCCCTTTCCATACATCACAATTCCCTACCCGATAATGGCGATGCCGAAAAAACCAAGGGATTCGGCACTTTTTGGTATCATCCCCAAGCGCACAATCTCGCAATATTTTTACAAAACTATGTAGTCAAAAAACTTGACAGACCTTATTATGGTGTGTTTTGGAACAACCTAGCGCTGACACGTCCGGCTGCTGCGCCATCAGTGTTGCTGGAATTAGGTTTTATGAGTAATCCCGATGAATTTGAGCAGATAGTGAACCCAGAGGAACAGAAGAAAACGGCTTATGCGATCGCTCAGGGGATTACTGAGTGGTTTAGGAGTGTGAGATAAATTTAGAGGTACAACACTAGTTCCTAATTGTATTTGGTGGAGTGCGATAGGTGATGATTACTAAAGAAGAAATTACTATCAAAGTTCCCTCTGAGGTAGCAGAGGCATACCGTAATGCCACTGAAGAAGAACGGGAACAATTGCAACTTAAGATTGCGGCAATTATGCAGTCTCAATTTACAACTCCGAGACTTGAGTCCATTGCACGTTTGAGAAACACGATGGATAAAGCTAGTCTTGAGGTACAAGAGCGAGGATTAACGCCTGAAATCTTAAAATCGATTTTGAATGATGACAAATAATCGACGGTTCGTTTTTGATACTAATGTGCTAATTAGTGCATTTTTGTTTAGTCAAAGCAAGCCGCGTCAGGCATTAGATCAAGCTCAGGATATTGGCGTTATCCTATTATCAAATTCTGTCTTATCGGAGTTAGAAGAGGTTTTATATCGTCCCAAATTTGATAGGTATCTCACTAAAGAAAGGCGGCAAGAATTTCTAGAAAACTTAACAGAAAACTGTCAATTTATTGACGTGACTGAGCAGATTAATGAATGCCGAGACCTAAAAGATAACAAATATTTGGAATTAGCACTCAGTGGTCAAGCAGAGTGTATTGTTACCGGAGATGATGATTTGCTAGTGCTAAACCCCTGGAGGGACATTGAGATTCTGAATGTTCAAGAATTTTTAGCAAGCAAATAAGTAGCAATTACGCTACATCCGACAAACACGACGCACAAAAATCTTGTGTTATGGGAAAGGGCGGCGCGTAGTTTACCGCCGTAGGCATCGCATGAAATTATCGTGTGATTTTTCCATACTTATTGTACTTGGTGGAGTGCGATCACTATTTTTTAGCTAATTCCTGCTCAATGTTGTAATAAGTTTTTGTTCAAGCTTTTTGATTTTTATAGTGTACGACCATTTCTTAGCTTATGTGTTGTTACAGTGTTGACACGAGCAGGTTCAAGTCAACTCTATGAAGCCAATTCGGTTTACCAAACACGCTTTATCGCAATGCATAGAGCGAGGTACAAATGAGCTAGAAGTAACTGAAGCAATTCTTAATGGCAATCAAAAGCCAGCCAAACAAGGCAGACTTGAATATCGTTACGACTTTCAGTTTAATAGAGAATGGCAAGGGCGCTCCTATGCTATTAAACGAGTTTCGCCAATCATTGCCGAAAGCGAGACAGAGATTGTAGTGATTACTGTGTATACATTTTATTTTTGAGGAAAGTGACGCTATGAAAATTAGTTATGACCAGGAAACTGACTCCCTTTATATTCGCCTAGTCGATGGATATCATGAATGTCGTACTTTCCGCTTAAACGATGAAATAGCACTAAATATTGGTGCGGGTGAAGTTTTAGTTGGTGTAGAAATTCTTGATGCAAAAGAGGTTATTGGATCGGGTCAGTTGCCAGAAGTTGTTTTAGAAAATATACCATTTCAGGTTGTATCAACGGCAGCTTGAAGCCATAGAAAGTCTAGTTCTGAAACATTAATTGCTCTGCTAAATTTGCGATCGCCTATCTCTAATCGTAGTAGGGTGGAATGGGTTATGCTCTGGATTTGGCACTGTATCAATCGAGTAAAATGAAAGCTCAGTCGTTCCCGCGAGGTCTCCCATGACTATCCTTGACCGCCGCCGTCAACTTCAACAACAGATTGCTCAACTTCCAGATGACCAACTGACTCAGGTTGAGCAATATATAGCATTTCTTGTTTTTCAGAAAACAGTTCCATCTCAATCAGAAGTGACCAAATCACCTTCCACTGGAGCTTCGATTCTGGTATCTTTAGAGCAAGCACACACTCCGCCCGATTCTCCTCTGGAGGATGAGACCCTAGCACAACCACCTGAAGATTTTGCTGCTAAGATCGCTGAAATTAAACAACGTGGCGATCGTTCTCAATCTGTGATCCGACGAGGTTCTACAGGTCAAGACTTGCTCAAATTTGCTGGTACTTGGCATGGAGACGACCTAGAGGAGTGCCTAGCATTTCTTGATGCAACCCGCTCAAAAGCGAAGTTTTAAGCCAATCATTTATGTATTTGCTGGATACCAATCACTGTAGTTATCTTATTAACAACAATCCTCAAGTTGTCGCAACTGCTCAAAGCTATGCTCAAGATCCTTTTGGGATTAGCATCATTAGCTATGGTGAGTTACTCTACATGACGGAAAAATCAGAGCATCAAGAGATGAACTTACAAGTGGTTCAAGCATTCCTGACAGAGATTGATATCTATCTGATCAACAAAGAAATAGCAGAGATATACAGTCAACTGAAGAACCGCATTTTTCGTCAATTTGCCCCAAAAGAAAAAAACAAACGCCGCAGTACCCGCATTCAGGATCTCGGTTTTGATGATAACGATCTATGGATCGCCACAACAGCAATTTATCATAATATTACTCTCGTATCTGCTGCCTGAAAAAAATCGCTCTCTAATCAATCCCTGAAATTCAGATGAAGTTGTGAATATCTCAAGTAGGGTAAAATTAGATAATGTATAAATTCAAAAATGCTTATCTAAACCAGCTTGTTTCAATACTCCATTTGCAGTATGACGTGATTTTATTTTACTATCAACTACAAAGTTATTATCTGTAATTGGGCTATACCAAATTTCATGATCTCCTTTCCCTTGCCTTTTAAAATAACATCCGGCTTCTGTTAAAAGCTTTTTAACTTCAGGAGTAAAGGAAACACTCATTAGCCAGCCACTTTGATTGATTCATGACGATGGGTTGTTAAGTATAAATCAATGTAATCTTTGTTGCCAGATTCAACTCTATTTAATTCAATAAGTTCTGGAATCATAGCTTTGAGTTTTGCTGTTAACACCTCAATAGTAGAACCTTCTGTAACCAACCCAGGTAGATTATCACCAAACACCTCTCGCCGTGGAAGCCCCTGCTTTCAAGCATGGGGGCAAGGCGTAGGCGATTTTAATCGCCGTCAAAAAATCGCATAGGAAT
>NZ_JAIVFR010000049.1 GCF_020829685.1 Nostoc sp. CHAB 5715
GCCAAAATAACGCATTTCTCTAGCAGCACACCAACCAGGGGTAGCATTGCCTGCAAAATCGGGCGTTGCTGATTCCATCTATGAAAATGATTTTGCATAATACCAAAATCCTTGTAGAGACGTAGCAATGCTACGTCTCTACATCCAGATTCATACTTCAATTCAGCAACGCCCCTTTTACCATCCCAACAATTTATTATTGGTGGTGGTCAATCAGTGCGCGGTTATCGGCAAAATGCTCGTTCTGGCGATAATGGATTTCGCTTTTCTGTGGAAGACCAAATTTCCGTAGTGCGAAATGAAGCAGGTTTAGCAACTTTGGTACTTGCCCCATTTATTGATGTGGGTGCAGTGTGGAATAATTCTGATAATCCCAATAATCCCTCTTTACCCAGTCAAAGATTTTTGTCTAGCGCAGGTTTAGGCTTGCTATGGCAACCCCTTCCCAAGTTCAATGTGCGTTTAGATTACGGTATTCCATTCGTCGATTTACGCGATCGCGGTAACAATGTTCAAGATTCAGGCTTCTACTTCAGCGTTTATTACCAACCTTAAATTTTATTTATAAACATAAGGGACTTCCAAAAAATAAAATCAGCAATATATAGAATGATAATCATTTTAAAGGGTGATGGGAACTACCTCTTGGGAAAGATTGCCCAAGAGTGTTCTTATTCTGAATATCCAAACATTTTGAATTAAAACTCATCAACGCATCTCAGCAGAACCTTAAAAACTGCATAATTCCGTTGAGATGCATTGAGTTTTTGAGCTAATTGGAAGCTGTTGAGCACAAATTGTCTTTCTGCAATTGCGAATTATCTTGGTCAGCGAAGGTTTTGAACTCGATCGCATCATGGCTACAAAAGAGGCGCACATCACTACTGTGGTCGAGTGATAACGCACGCAACTTATCTTGATTATAAAGTCGAGCCTTGCGATCTACCTCCATGAACCACTGGTAGGCACGTAGACCAGGTGTGCAAACTCGTTTAGGAGAGCCGATTTCGTGTCGGTAAAAGTAAGCATCGCCTGCATGTAAGAGCCAACCTTGGGATGTCTCAATGGCGATACCTGCATGACCCCGTGTGTGACCGACGAGCGGTATCAGGAGAATTTCGGGCGGTAGTTCTTCAAGGTTACGTACTGCCTCAAAGCCGAACCAAGGTTCACCACCAGGCGAATAATACTTCCAATTTTTTACTTCGTCCCACTGGCCAGGGCGGTAACGTCGAGATGAGATAAAGCCTTGCCGTTCCTTGGCTGCTTCAATCTCACTGAGCATTACATGCACTGTTGCTTCGGGAAAATCTTCTAACCCGCCTGCATGGTCAAAATCGAGGTGAGTAAGCACTATGTGGCGGACATCGCGCGGGTTTAAGCCGAGCTGCTCAATAGCTGCAACCGCCGTGTATTTTTCTTCAAACTTGATGCGATTCAAATTCATGAAGAAGGGGCTGAGTCTTGATAATGGCGCTTTGACATCGCGCTGACCGAAGCCTGTATCTATGAGAACGAGTCCCTGATTTGTCTCGATGAGCAGACAGTGACAGACGAGACGGGCTGTTAGCCCACGACTAAAACCGTCGAAGAGTGCCCCACCAATCGGGCACATACAACCGCAATTAAGATGATGAATACGCATAAATTATTCTACCGAGCATCAATCTCTTTTAAAGATGAAACAATATGGATAATCAACATACTTAGGAGTGAAGAAATTTATGTTTTTACAGGATTTGATTGCTGAGTTACTTTTGCAGTCTGTGTCTAAAGTCTAGTGAAATCGATTTGCGGGTTTGACTTGTTTGGGTTGTAATTGTGAGAATGAGTCTGACTCGCTATGATCGCATTAGAAATTTATCGCATCTGAGTATGGCAAAGCAGGACGCTCCACTCACAACAGAAGCGCTAATTAAGGAAGTCTGTCGGCGGATTCGGGTAGCCCGCAGCTATTGGGATGCTCACAATAACGCTGCCTGTCGGGGTGAACGCGATCGCGCAATCTCCCTTTACAATACACTGAGCAAGGAACAAAAAGAGCAGATTCCGCAAGTGTTGCGGGTATGGCTGCGCTATCGCAGTGAGAAGTATTTTGGCGCACACCGAACACCGCCCAAATCGGCACGAAAATCAAAATAGTATTAAGTATGATATTCAGTGCATCACAACTACAGCAAATAAAAAAGGTTTTTTTACTTGCTGTAGAGCAAAATAACGAAACTCTTACGCTGTATACCTGTTTGAATGCGTGAATGCGTGAATGCGTGACTTCCGCCTTGCGGTACTAGCGCCTTCATTATTGATCAAGCTTTACCCTAGAAATAAAATTTAATGGAAAAACAGCAACTTATAAAATTGCTAATTAGTGATTTGACTTGGCAGCGATCGCTTAAATCTTTAATATTTATTTATATCTTTTTTAGTGGATATGTATATTTTCGGGCAGATAGCATGATTTTTCTGTCTCAACCTTCTAGCTATGAGGATAATCCAGGAATTATTAAGTTAAAAAGTGGGGAAAACACGAACATTTCAGCTACATATTTATTAAACAATAAAGCTAATTATACTATTCTTTATTCTCATGGTAATTCTGAAGATTTAGGAGATATCAAACAGATCCTAGAAAAATTACACGACTGGGGTTTTAGTGTCTTTGCTTATGATTATCGTGGTTATGGTACGAGTCAAGGAAAGGCGACAGAAAGTCACGCTTATGAAGATATCAATAGCGCTTACAATTATTTGACGCAAAATTTAAAAATATCACCTGAAAGAATTATAGTTTTGGGGCGTTCGGTTGGCGGTGGTTCTGCGGTAAACTTAGCAATGCAGAAACCAGTAGCTGGTTTAATTATTGAAAGTTCATTTATTTCCGCTTTCCAAGTAATAGTACCTTTTCGGATTTTACCTTTTGATAAATTTCCCAATTTGGAGAATATCAAAAAAGTAAAATGTCCGATATTGGTGATTCATGGAAAAGCAGATGATATCATTCCTTTTGCTCATGGAGAAAAATTGTTCAATGCGGCAATATCCCCAAAACTTTATTTGTGGGTTGAAGAGGCAAATCATAATGATTTATTCTGGGTAGCTGAAGAAAAGTATCAAAAAATTTTGCAAGAGTTTACTAAACTTGTAAAGGCAAATCAGCAATTATCCCATCATACTATTCTGCCTTAGATACCATTTATAAAGTAAAACTTAAGTAGGGTGTGTTACGGCTAATCAGGGTTTGCCCATCCCGGCTAATGGCAATTGCTGGAACACCAAAAATCACTTTGAGTAATTGTACTCTTAGCAATGGGGGAATTTGAACTAGAAGAATGTATATCAATAACAATCACAGTGATGTTTACTGCGATCGCTAAAGCTGTAATAGCTGGTTTGGAAACAGTTAATGGTAGTATGGTAAACTCAGGCAGTTGAATCGATAACTTTTAGCAAAGTTCGTTAAGCACGTCAAATTTAGGTCGGTTGTTACACACACCAGTCTGATTGTTATTAGTCATAATGTAGTGTAGTAGTGCAAAATATTGCACTGTTACAAAAGCTAAATACAGAGGTAGACTATGTTATGCAAAGTTGAGTTGGGCAGACCTAAGTCAAGCCAATCTAAGTAAAGCTGATTTAACAGCAGCAGACCTAAGTGAAGCTAATTTAAGTGGAGCCGACTTGAGTAAGGCATACCTAATGAGAGCAAACCTAAAGGGGGCAGACCTGCAACTAGCAGATATGAAGGGGACTAACTTAAGTAGCGCTAACTTAAGTGAAGTTAACCTTACTGATGCAGATTTAACAGGAGCTAATCTATCGCTAGCGGACCTCAGAGGGGCAAACTTTCACTTGTGCAATTTGAGTGGAGCTAACTTAACAGGTGCTAAGTTAATTGAAAGTGACTTGGCTTTTGCTAGACATAATTAACAGATTTATGTCAAAATTTCTGTAAAATCCAAGTATTTTTATACTCAGACTTAAACCAGATTTTTGCAATGATTCATATTCAAATTCAGCAACGTTGAAATTTTACTTAGTTTGAAATATATTTTGTACCATTTTTTTGTCTGCATTCGCCGCTACCCTATCCAACTCTAGAATCTCACTGGCGTCTAATTGCCAACCCAATGCACCAATATTCTCCCTCGCCTGTTCCACGCTCTTTGCTCCAGGGATAGGAATGGTTCCTTTACAGATGCACCAATTAATTGCTACCTGAGATATGGTTTTGTTTCTGGACTGTGCCACTTCTCGCAAACATGCCAAAAGCGATCGCATTCCTGGTAATATCTGCCTAAACAGCAGACCTCGGATGCCTTTGGGCAAAGGGCCTTGCTCAGAGTATTTCCCAGTCAATAGCCCCAAAGCCAGAGGGCTGTAGGCAATAAGTTTTATTCCCAACTCATCACAAAGGTCTTTGAGCTTTAGTTGTGTCACAGGATATGTAGACAACAAAGAGTATTGAACTTGCAGAGTACTGATAGAAACACCTCGTTCAGCAAACTTTTTCTGCACTTGCTTAAGTCGTTTAGGCCCATAATTGGATAGTCCCACTCCCTTAACTAGTCCTTGCTCATACAAATCGGCAAGACCATCTAACAGCCCTCCCTCTTGCCAAGGAGCATAGTTTGCTGTAGACCAGTGCATTTGTACCAAATCTACGTTTCTTCCCAGGCGTTGGGCAGATGACTTGCAAGCCTCTACCATTGATTGACGTGTCCATCTCCACGGGTAAGCAGCAAGCTTAGTCGCAATACAAATATTTTCTTTACCTAAACCTACATATTCTTGGCTGAATCGTCCCAGAAGTAGCTCACTGCGACCATTCAATCTGCCAGTTCCGTAAGAATCACCTGTATCAAATAAAGTCACACCGTTGCTTACACAAAGGTTAAAGACGGCTTGTAACTGGTCATCCATACTTTCATCATATCCCCAAAGCAATTGGTTGCCCCAGGCCCAAGTCCCGCAGCCCATGCTTGGGAGTGAGAGTTTTTGGATCTGCATCTTTGCTCTCTGTAGATTGCCTTATTAATTATCAGGCATATAGTCAGTAGACCAAAAAGTTTTGCGATGCCAACTCTACAAGAGGCTTTGTCAACGGCGGGCGTAGCGATCGCTCTGTGATAGATACCTGTTGGAAGGTAGTTCTCGTTAAATGGGCATGGGGCATGGGGCATTGGGAAGAATTTAGTCCCTATTATTTAGTCCTTCATCTCCCCCATCTTCCCCATCTCCCTCATCTCCCTCATCATTCTTTGAGACATTTCCCTACGCATTTGATATGCATAGCTTGGCATGTAAAACTGGGATTGGTGTAGTACTTAGAAGTCAGTTTTACAAAAAAAATGTATTAATAGCATCAATTTGAAGATAGGGAAAAGCTATTGATGTTTCAAAAAAATTTAGATTTAATTCTGTGCAGCTGGCATCTATATTATTTCTTCATAAAGAATATGAAGATACAGCATATTTCAGGGAAATGAAGTACACAAGTAGGGGCACAACATGTTCCCTACGATTATCTGTACCTTACCAAGTTGCAATCTGCTGTAATTTGTAAATTTTATTCACTCCAAATTTTGAGAGAGTGCAATTAAATAAAACCAATGCGATCGCTTGTAACGTAAAATTAGTTTCCATCCGGCATTTGCTAAACACCTTGACGCCCATGTTTTGCGACTACCTCATCCAAATCTTGACTGCCCGTGTGTACGATGTAGCCCAGGAAACACCACTGGAATATGCCCCAAATTTGTCTGCGCGGCTGAATAATCAACTCCTGCTGAAACGTGAGGATATGCAGTCAGTATTTTCCTTTAAACTGCGGGGTGCTTATAACAAGATGGTGCAACTGCCACCAGATATATTGGCACAGGGTGTAATCGCAGCGTCTGCGGGAAACCATGCTCAGGGTGTCGCCCTTGCAGCCAATCGCTTAGGAACCAAAGCGATTATCGTGATGCCAGTAACCACGCCCCAAGTCAAGGTGGACGCGGTTAGAATGAGGGGCGGAGCAGTCGTCTTACATGGAAACACCTACGACGATGCTTATAGCTATGCCCGTGAATTAGGAATAGAAAAAGGTTTGACGTTTATTCATCCTTTCGATGATCCTCATGTAATTGCTGGACAGGGAACAATTGGGATGGAAATTTTACGACAATATCAGCAACCCATCCATGCGATTTTTGTAGCGATTGGAGGGGGCGGATTAATTTCTGGGATTGGGGCTTATGTAAAACGCTTGCGTCCCGAAATCAAGATTATTGGCGTTGAACCAGTAGATGCTGATGCGATGTCTCAATCGCTAAAAGCTGGACATCGGGTGCGCTTGTCTCAAGTAGGGTTATTTGCTGATGGTGTGGCGGTGCGAGAAGTAGGTGAAGAAACCTTCCGTTTGTGTCAGCAGTATGTAGATGAAATTATTTTGGTGGATACAGACGATACTTGTGCTGCGATTAAAGACGTGTTTGAGGATACGCGATCAATTTTAGAACCAGCAGGTGCATTAGCGATCGCAGCTGCCAAAGCATACACAGAACGAGAGCAAATCGAAGGACAAACCTTAATTGCTGTAGCCTGTGGTGCAAACATGAATTTTGATCGCCTCCGCTTTGTGGCAGAACGGGCAGAGTTGGGCGAACGCCGCGAAGCCATCTTTGCAGTCACAATTCCAGAGGAGCGGGGAAGTATTCGCCAGTTTTGTGAATGTATTGGCAACCGTAATCTTACTGAGTTTAATTATCGCATTGCCGATGAAAAAACAGCCCATATTTTTGTCGGTGTGCAAATTCAAAATCGTGCTGATGCTGCAAAGATGGTAGAAAACTTTGAAGCTCAAGGATTTGAAACTTTTGATTTAACGGACGACGAACTAACTAAATTACATCTGCGGCACATGGTGGGTGGGCATTCTCTCCTGGCTCACAATGAATTGCTCTACCGTTTTGAATTTCCCGAACGTCCCGGTGCATTGATGAAGTTTGTTACTTCCATGAGTCCCAATTGGAATATTAGTCTTTTTCACTACCGCAACAACGGGTCAGACTACGGGCGAATCGTTGTTGGTATCCAGGTTCCCCCCCACGAGATGGAAGAGTGGCAAGCTTTTCTCGATAACCTGGGCTATCGCTATTGGGATGAGAATAAGAATCCGGCATACAAGCTGTTTTTGGGATAGGGGGACTGGGGGAGATGAGGGAGATGAGGGAGATGAGGGAGATGGGGAAGATGGGGGAGATGAAGGACTAAATAATAGGGACTAAATTCTTCCCAATGCCCCATGCCCCATGCCCCATGCCCATTTAACGAGAACTACCCTCCAATATCATATTGGAGTCCCAAGTATAGAAGCCAATTTGGTTAGGAACCCTAGAGAATCTCCCTGTTCGATAGCCTCTAGATAATTCGTTCAACACCTTATTTTTGACCTCTCGAAGTTGCTGAGAATCTAGTTCTCCATAAATTCCGGCGATGACTTCAGCAACGCTGAAAACTTTACCTGAATTTTCTTCAAACAGCGAGGTGAGGGCATCAATTAAGAATTGACCTTCAAAGGCTTTGAGCATCGGTACTGCTTTTGTCGGGGGTATAAAAGGCTTCTTGTTTTTGTTTTTGATGTTCCTAGAAACACCATTGCGGTTACTTGGGGCTACCAAACTTAGATCCAGAGTATAACAACCTGGCTCATCAGGAATAGTTACCCAGTAATTCCTTTCTCTGCCTTGGGTGAGGGAAGATTGAACCCTACCTTTAACTACTTTGAATAGGTTGGAATCTAACTGTCCATAAAGCGATCGCACGATAAAATCGATATGACACACAGTACCTTTCTGCTCTTGCAATAGCTGTTTTATGGCTTCCATTCGGGAAAGAGCGTGCTGATACTGGGGTAGCATCGGGATTTCGGCCACCTTTGTTGAACTATCGTTGTTCTCTGGGGCGATCGTTGGATCTGGCGATGTAGTTGAAGGTTGACTCTCTTTTGTATCAACAGCAGAAAAGGAATTATCGATCTCAACCAAGTCTTTGTCTGCAAGTTCTGACTCTACAGACTCCACCAAGTTGATTTCGTCGATGTCATCAAGAGGTGATAAAAATCGCACAGGGCCTTCTTGGGAAACATCTGAGGTTTCATCAGCCGCCGTCAGACTTGATATCTGGTTGCTGCTATCAGAAAAAGACCAATTAGACAACAACGCTTCTACATGATCCAGCTGCTCCCGCGCCTGCACAAAGAGGCGTTCATACTCTTGTGTGAGGCGAGCATAATAGTCTCGTAATTCTAACAGTGGTGAGACAAAGCTACCTGGGGGTGGTTCTAATTGTCCATTTTGAGTCATAAGGCTTCAATCAATTTAAATCGATGTCACTTTTGTAAGACATTGCTCTGGGTTTTGCTTTGTGAGATGCTGGCTGGGATTTCTTAGGCGGTTGGGGAGGGCGACATCTCTCACAATATAAGGGTCGAGGCCCGAAAGTCTCGCGCTTTGTCAGATCGTTACACTCTTTACAGACAAACTGGAAAACACGAGTATGAATCTGTCTTTTGTGCGCCCTGACAGTATATTCCCTAACATCAATGAATTTACTTGCCATAATCAGGATTGTGAATTGCTCTCGTATCAATGTCCTATCAATATAGCTATTCAAGCAAATCAAGCTGCATCAGTGTGTGTTTATGTAGAAGTTTTATTCAAATCAGTGAATTTGACACCTACCATAAAGTGCAGATGAGGAACTTGATAGTTAGTTATTGACTATCCTCTCAGCATATAATTGGTGATGATCAAACACTACTACACTTCATCATCTTTAAGGCCGCGATCGCCTCGCCTTATGCCTGACTTATGCTGCTCCTTGGTCATAATCATTATCGAACAGAGTATTGGCTAACTATGCTTTAAATTCAGGCTCATCATTAAATTTACGGTATACTTCTGTATGGTCGAAGATGAACTCCTAAAACTTATCGACTAGCTTTTTCTCGAAGGTGATTCTGGCGTTTTGGCGGTCTGAGTATTTCTTGGCGTTCTGATATTCTTTGTCTTTGCTGACTTCGGCGGGTAATTCTTCAAACAAGAACCGCTGCACTTTATCTTTTTCTGTCCACTGAATATTACCGAAGCGATCATTAAAATCTTGAATAATATTACTGAGTACGTCTAATTTACTAATACAAAATCTGCTTTTAACAGACGGTGTAATTTTCATTTAACATAACTGCTTTGTAAGCGATCGCTTTCCTTTTGATTGAACAAACTTATAAATCTGGCACTTGTAGGTTGCGTTTATTACCTGCATAATGCTTGTAAATAATTTCTGGAGAATTTCCAACCCACCTTCCTATATCCTTCGCATCAATATCAGCTTCAAGGCAAAGAGTTATAAAAGTGTGTCTGCATTGGTAAGGTTTGCGATATTCACTGACTACCCCCTGTTTTACAAGTTGAGTTACTATTCCATCTATATGTGTACCACGATGATTTTTGTACCCTTTCCAAGCATGATTTAGAAAATCTCCAAAGTCTACTATGCCACCCTTCTTGCTTCTAAAGATAAAATTATCTGGGTTACAGGCCTCAGGCTTGATTGATTCTAAAATTTCACGTTGCTGATTGTTAATTGGAAAACGTCTTTGGCTTTGGGTTTTTAATCCATCTTTGAGGGCTAGCCCTTTAGTACTGATTGTAATTGCTTGCTCAAAGGTAATGTATTTGTCGCTGATATGCTTCCATTGTAAGGCGATCGCTTCTGATGGTCTGCACCCACTAAAAAATAATAGTTTTACTAAAGGAGCATAGTAGCTGTAGAGTTTACTCTCCTCAAATGCTTGAATTATGCTGTCCCGTTCTTCTTTAGTAAATGGATTAATTTCATATTCTACCGATTCTGACTTCGGCATCTGAATATCTTTTGCCATACCCTGGAAGGGATTTGATTTAATCAACTGACTTTTAAGTGCCCAATCACAGCAAGCATTTATGTTTGTCAAAGTACGTTTAGCTGCATTAGCACTGAGATTTGCAATGAGATAATCTCGAATTGCGATCGCATCATCCAAGGTTTTATTTGGGAAACTGGCGATGTGATTACGATACTTTCGATAATCAACAGCATAAGTGGAAGGACTAACTTGTGGTTTTTTAAATTCAGTGTATTTTTCCCATAATTCTCCCAAGTCTGGTTGGGGCTTAGGTGAAGGGGTAATTGGGGTAATTGGGGTAACGGTGCTTAATGACGCTGCTGGTTTGTACTTAACTAAACTGGCATCAAACTCTCCATAGTCAATATCCCTCTGGATTTTTGTCGCCAAAGCCGATGCTTGATGTCTTCCAAAAGGTGTATCATTGTGCCTTGTTGAAAGATAGAAACGCTTGGTTTTTAGCTCTCCAGTCGGCGTAATAATAGGATGAGAAAAAACTAACTGGAGACTGCCGTTAGAGTTCTTTATCTGCACCGAACCCCGACTGGCAATACTTTGAGATTTTTGAGATTCCATAAGGGTAATTAACTGGGGTAAATATCTTTACCTTTCCACTTTACCCCAGTTTTACCCCAGAAATGTATATTGGGGTAAACACCTTTACCTTACAAATTTACCCCAAAAATCTCGGAAGGCTTTTGAAACCAGCCCTACGACCCCCATAAAAAAGGGCTTTTAAGCCCTGTAATGCTCATATTTCTTTGAAGGCGGCACCCGGATTTGAACCGGGGGTGGAGGTTTTGCAGACCTCTGCCTTACCACTTGGCTATGCCGCCACAGCACAATCCCTTGAACTACTTTAATATTTATAAGATATCTTAGTAGCCATAGGGCGCTAGTTAACCCATGATAGCATAGGATTCTGACGTAGAGATAGTGGGTTAACTGGAGTTTCTGGTAGTCTTTAGGCGATCGCTAGATGGACATCATGAACCAAATCCAAAGTTTTTCAGGTAGAGATAGTAGGATGGTAGTCTTTAGGCGATCGCTAGAGAGTCCTGATTACAGGTTGACCATAAATAAGTTATGAGTTATGAGTTTTAATTCCTCACTCCTCACTCCTCACTCCTCACTTCTTACACCTTGACTTCATCGGCAAAACTACCCCATCGGACAAAGTGAAATGGGCCGGCGATAGAACCCCAGAGACGTTCATCGCTGTCTAAATCTCTTCCGCGATCAAGGCTGAAAAATTCTTTAGCGTCAATCTCAAATTCGTTATCCAGATAAGTATTTTTGCCGTCACGAACCACAATGCAGCATTTTCCAGGTTCAACCCTGCCTTTAAAGCTGTTACCTGTCCACTCTACAACCATATTGCAACCTGACATTTTTTCCAATTGGTCAATGGATAAAACTTTTAAACGTTCGGGATCGCGAGATGCGCCGTAAAATTTTTGTTCTTCTTTAACCGTGTAGTGTTCAATAACAATGTGGTTTTCTGCCGGAATCAACTTCATTACCCGCATCCGGTAGGGTTGATTGAGCATAAAATCATAAGCTTGTTCGAGAAACAAACTTACTCCTGAGAACAATTCCAACGGAAGGGGACGGATACACACGCGAATGTGGGCATAAAAAGGCGGATTTTCAAAAGCTTGTTCTTGATTGCTAAAGTCAGCTGCCATCCACCGGGCTAAAGTGGCAATATCAGTAGAATGAGTCACGTCGCTTCGCTCCGAATTCAAAATTTAAAATTCAAAATTCAATAATTTTTAATCCCCATACTTCGGCTACGCTCAGTAACCATAAATAAATTTAGAGGCTTGTATCATGAGTCTGTTTCAGTCATTACAAGATAATCAACTAGTTGTTTAAAAATTATCTAGGATTATTTTGACACTTACCAGACTGAAAAATCCTGGCTGTGATACCTTTGGTGAGCTTTACCTATGCAATTTATCATTACGTATTACGATCGCATTTAGTTCTAGAGTGCTTAAAATCCCATTGCCTCGGCTACTGCACCCAGTTTTGCTGCAATACCCTGTTTAAATTGACTGTAATTGTGTTTAATGGCTGTATCTGGGTCTTTTAGACCATTACCTGTGAGGACACAAACCACTGTTGCCCCTGTAGGAATTTGGTCTTTTACCTGCAATAACCCGGCTACGGAAGCGGCGCTAGCAGGTTCGCAGAAAATGCCTTCTGATGCTGCCAAAAGTCGATAAGCGTCGAGAATTTCTGCATCTGTAACGGCGTGGAAATTTCCCTGACTTGCGGTTTGGGCTGCAACAGCTAACTCCCAACTAGCAGGGTTGCCAATGCGAATTGCTGTTGCTAGGGTTTCGGGATTTGCTACTGGCTGACCGGTTACTAAAGGGGCTGCACCTGCGGCTTGGAATCCCATCATTCGGGGTAAGCGATCGCACTTCCCATCTTGATGATATTGACAAAAACCCATCCAATATGCTGTGATATTACCCGCATTGCCCACGGGGATACACAGCCAGTCTGGCGCATCACCCAGCGCATCAACAATTTCAAAGGCTGCTGTTTTTTGCCCTTCTATGCGGTAGGGATTTACCGAATTTACCAAAGTCACCGGATAGCTTTCGGACATCTCGCGGACAATTTCTAACGCTTGGTCAAAATTACCTTTAATTGCCAATACTTCTGCACCGTACAGTAAAGCTTGGGCTAATTTGCCCAACGCCACATAACCGTCGGGAATCAGTACAAAGGCATTCATGCCCCCACGTCTTGCATAAGCGGCGGCGGCGGCTGAGGTGTTGCCCGTGCTGGCACAAATTACTGCTTTTGCGCCTGCTTCTTTGGCTTTGGAAATTGCCATAGTCATCCCCCGATCTTTGAAGCTGCCGGTGGGATTGAGACCATCGTATTTTACAAAAACCCGTACTTGCCTGCCAATGCGTTCTGCGATCGCAGGCGCTGGTATTAGGGGTGTGTTACCCTCTAACAGAGTGACAATCGGTGTTTTTTCGCTGACAGGCAAGTATTCGCTATAGGCTTCTATCAGTCCAGGCCAGGGTTGGCGATGAGATTTAGCAACAGACAGGCTCAAAGTCACGGGATTTAAAATTTCTTAATGTATTGGATTGGATATTTAGAAAGGGTGAGATAGGGAAGCGCAGGATGGGGAAGAAAGTGAATTTTTCTTTGCCCTGTCCCAGTTAAGAGTCCCCTGATTCCAAAATGAATATTATTTAAGAATATTATTTTTTGTGGTGCAGGCGTTTGATTTTGCCATTTTTATTTTATTTTAGAATGTGAGTTTATCATAACCGCCACGGCGACCTGGGGATGCTGACAAAGTGAAAAATGATAGACAAATCTATGGGACTTACGTAACAACTCTCTGAAACCCTTATTCCTACTTTGCAAAATGCGACTTTTGTGCAAGGCGCTCCGCTAACCCCTTTATGTGTATTTTACCACTTTAATTTTTCCATTTTTTTATTTAAAATACGCAGAAGCCTGCCTTTCCTTTGCGGTAGGTTTATCCTTCTTTTGACAAAGACGTTGCGCGTAGCTTGCTTCCACAAAGTGCTACAAAGGCTCTACACGAACGGCAAGTGTTTTCCTTGACACTAAAGCTAAAACCTTAGTAAATCAGATTTCAGGTGAGGTTTTGAGAATTTATGCAATAAATATATTGAATTCGGGTGGTCGTTTATTGAATTCGGGTGTTCATTTATTGAATTCGGGTGGTAATTTATTGAATTCGGGTGGTCATTTATTGAATTCGGGTGGTCATTTATTGAATTCGGGTGGTCATTTATTGAATTCGGGTGGTCATTTATTGATTTCGGGTGGTCGTTTATTGAATTGGAGGTATCGTTCATTGAATTCAAGCAGTGGTTAGGGTGGGTTAACTCATCCCCCGGCTTTACGCGGCGGGGATTTCGAGTCATTAGTCATTAGTTATTAGTCATTAGTAGTTATACCCAATTTATCGTTTTAAACAATACTAGTGACTAATACTTCGGCTTCGCTCAGTACAAGTGACCACTGACTAATGACGCTTGACGGCGAGCGGCGATTCATCCCATATATTGAAGTTCGGGGGCTTTCTCGCCGTCTTTCGGTAAAACCCAGATTCTTGAACAACTTCAGACTTGTGTGTACACCGTAGCGATGTATTGGGGGGGAATAGTCTCTTAAAGCCCCTCAATACATCGGGGGTTGGGGGGGTAATGTCAAAATTTAATGTGCTATACGACACTTTTCAAACATCCTCTTATGATTGAACCTGAAATCATTAGAGTAATTGATTGAAAATCCACAATAATTTAATAAAGCTTAAAAAAGCAATATTATAATATTTCTAATGGTGTGAGTTAAGTTTTGGATTTAATTAGCGATGCCTACTTGTTTATCTAGTGTTTCCGATCGCGAGTCCCAGGCTAACTGGGTCAGTAAGTTAACCAAGTCTTATTATCAAGACGATCAGCAAGCTAAGTTGATGCATTTACAAGCAGAGGTAGACTCTCTGTTGCAGCAGTTGGAAAACCTGAAGCACCAACGTCTAGCCGACAATAACCAAAAAGAAATATTATAATATTGCTTTTTTAAGCTTTATT
>NZ_JAIVFR010000004.1 GCF_020829685.1 Nostoc sp. CHAB 5715
GGTACTATGTTGCAAACAGCACCTTTAGATAATCATCCTGGTATTCCAATCAAACTGATCCAGTATGTGAAAAACACTCTAGAAACAGTTGTAATTGATGACCTCAAAACCCATCTGTCTAATGTGATTGGGGAATATATGCGCCAGCATCAACCCAAGAGTGCGCTGTGTATGCCAATTCGGAATCAGGGACAGTTACTGGGGATTTTGTACTTAGAAAATCAGGTAACAATGGGTGCATTTGTGGGCGATCGCTTAGATATACTTTCATTATTAACCAGCCAAGCGGCGATTTCTCTAGAAAACGCTTTACTCTACAACACCCTAGAGCAAA
Organism: Nostoc sp. CHAB 5715; assembly: GCF_020829685.1. Classification (GTDB taxonomy): domain Bacteria; phylum Cyanobacteriota; class Cyanobacteriia; order Cyanobacteriales; family Nostocaceae; genus Nostoc. Next base: position 335 of record NZ_JAIVFR010000004.1, read on the forward strand.
AAGTAGACCAGCGTACCCAAGAACTTCATCATAAAAATCAGCAATTGTCCCATACTCTCCAGGAATTACAACAAACCCAAGCTCAATTGATTCACGCTGAAAAAATGTCGAGTTTGGGGCAAATGGTTGCTGGGATTGCCCATGAAATTAATAACCCAATTAACTTTATTTACGGTAATATTACATATCTAAAAGAACATTTTCAGGATTTGCTAGAGGGTATTAATCTCTATCAACAGCAATTTCCACAACCTACTACCGAAATTCAAGCTTATTTTAATGACAAGGATTTAGATTACGTGATCAAAGACGTACCAAATCTGCTGAATTCAATGCAACAAGGTAGTCAACGCATTCAAAATATTGTCTTATCTCTGCGGAATTTTGCCCGACTTGATGAAGCAGATATCAAAGCCGTCAATATTCATGAGGGTATTGAGAATACGCTGTTAATTCTGCAACACCGACTTAGTGAAATTGAAATTATCAAAGACTATGCTGACCTTCCGCGAGTGAGTTGTCACGCCAAACAAATCAATCAGGTAATTATGAATATCTTGAATAATGCCATTGATGCCTTAAATGAAGCAGAAATCCCAACTCGTATTATTACAATTCGTACCGAACTAAGCAATTCTCTAACTAAGAGTGTGAGCATTCGCATTGCCGATAATGGGACTGGAATTTCTGAGGAAATCCAAAAACGAGTATTTGACCCCTTCTTCACCACAAAAGCTGTCGGTAAAGGAACGGGATTAGGATTAGCAGTAGCCTACTCCATTATGTCAACTCATGGCGGACAAATTAATCTCGTTTCTAAATTAGGACAGGGAACGGAATTTGAGATTATCCTACCTGTCGAAGGATGAAGGTGGGGAGGTGGAAATACCGTTCGGTTAAGGAATTTCTTGGTTGAGGCAATTATTGATTCAATGGTGATGGCGTGCGATCGCCTCAAAAATATCAGCACTAGTTTAAGAACTTTTTCTCGTGCTATAAAGATTACAAAGTGCCGTTTAATATCCACAAAGGTATCGACAGTACGATTTTAATTCTCAAACATCGCCTTAAAGAAAACGAAGAACGTCCAGCAATTGAAGTAATAACTGATTATGCTAAGTTGCCCAAGGTTGAATGTTTTACTGGGCAATTATTTTTGCGTAAGTCCTGATTTCTTTCTTCTCTCGGTGTTCTCTGCCCCTCTATGGTAAGCCCTCCGGGTGACGCTCCTAACGTCGATCAGAAGCTAGAAAACATCTAATTTGCATAATCGAATTAAACATAACTCTTGTGGGGTGGGCCGAAAAGCCCGCCCAGCTTATGCAATTTACTTTTGAGCGTTATATCATGTCCGGTTGAACACAAGTCAATTGCGAACGAAGTGAAGCAATCGCAGAGTTCAAGGGAATTGCTTCGCTCCACTTCGTTGCACTCGCAATGACATATCATAAGCAATTTGCCGGACATGATATTAGTTCATTCAGGCAAATCAGCAGCACTCTGGATATTTTTTAATATTAAGTCAGGGCTATTACGTTTAATTAAACCAGCTAGCACTTTACCAGGGCCAATTTCTATTACTTGCTGAATGCCGTTGGCTGGTAATTGCAAAGAAATTTCTCGCCATCTTACAGAACCAGTCATTTGTTTATTCAGGCGTTGCTTTAAAATCTCGGCATCAATAGACGCAATTGGTTCTACATTAGACAACACTGGTACAGTAGCTGGCTGAAATTCCACAGATTCTAAAATATCTTGAAATTCCGCAGCTGCTGGTGCTATTAAATGTGAATGAAATGCTCCAGAAACTTTTAAGGGAATCGCCCGCTTTGCTTTAACTTGAGTCATCACTGCTTGTACAGCCTCAGTCGTGCCTGAAATTACCACCTGAGCCGAACTATTATCATTTGCTATTACCACATCAGGCGTTTGAGCAATAACTTTTTCTAACTGTTCGTGGTCAAAATTCATCAAAGCCGCCATCATCCCACCGACGGCACTATCCATAAGTTCTGCACGACGCTTCACCAGATACAAACCAGCCGACCACTCAAAGACACCCGCTATATAAAGGGCAGTATATTCTCCCAAACTGTGACCAGCAACTAAATCTGGCTGGTGTCCTCGTTCTCGGAGAAGATCAGCAAGAATGCTTTCTATCACATAAAGACTTGGCTGAGTGTATAGCGTCTGTGATAACTTTTCTTCTTGGTTTTGACAGATTTCGGTTACAGACCAGTCCAAAATCTCTTCAGCTTTGGCAAGCTTATCTTTAGCCGATGGTATATCTAGTAAATCCATTCCCATTCCCAGCGCTTGAGAACCTTGTCCGGGAAACACCCATGCAGTTTTTGTCATTGGTCATTAGTCATTAGTCATTAGTCACTTGTACTGAGCGTAGTCGAAGTATTAGTCATTGGTCATTGGTCATTAACAAAGGACAAATGACTAATGACAAAGGACAAAATATTCACCTTCCCCATTGGAAAATTGCCGCACCCCAGGTAAGACCGGCACCAAAGCCGGATGCAGCAACGATGTCATTGGGTTTAATTTTACCTTCCCGCACTGCTTCATCTAAAGCTAAGGGAATGGAAGCAGCAGAGGTATTGCCGTACTGGGCGAGATTACTTATAACTTTATGTTCTGGGACATTCAGGCGTTGGGCAACAGCATCAATAATTCGCTGATTGGCTTGATGCAATAGCAGCCAGTCTATTTTATCAACACTGAGGTTGGCTTGAAATAAGGCTTTATCAATGATTTCGGGAACTTTTTGCACAGCAAAGCGGTAGACTTCTTTGCCGTTCATAGTAATCGGTTGGTAAGTGCCTTTAGTGATATTTACATTGAGGAGCAGTTCTTGGGAAGCGCCTGCATAAGCAAGGTTGAGGTGATGGTTTTGAGTACCATCACTTTTAAGGGCAAATCCTAATAAGCGATCGCTTTTGTCAGCCTGTAATACTACCGCCCCCGCACCATCACCAAACAATACACAAGTCCGCCGATCTTCCCAATCTACCCAGCGAGAGAGGATATCTGCCCCAATCAACAGCACATTTTTATAGACACCCGTTCTAATGTATTGGGCTGCTGTAACTAGACCAAACACAAAGCCAGAGCAGGCTGCGGTCAAGTCAAAGGCTACTGCGTTGGTGGCTCCTAATTGAGCCTGTACTTGACAAGCACTACCAAACAAATCATCAGGGGTAGAAGTCGCTAGCAGAATCAGGTCTAGGTCTTCTGGTTTAATTCCCGAAGCTGCGATCGCCTGACTGCTGGCAGCAGTAGCGAGTACACTCAAGGACTCAGATGGCAGGGCTAATCGCCGTTGACGAATTCCAGTTCTTGTAGTTATCCACTCATCTGATGTTTCAACTACTTCACTCAATGTCTGGTTGTGTAGGGAAGTTGCTGGTACTGCCGAGCCACTTCCGGTAATTGCTACGCCTAAGTTTTGCACTCCTAATCTCCCAAGCTATCAGCTTTTTGTCCTTTGTCTTTTGTCCTTTGTCAGTTGTCCTTTGTCCTTTATCAGTTGTCTTTTGTCAGTTGTCCTTTATCTTTTACAAATGACCAATGACTAATGACTAATGACTAATGACTAATGACTAATGACTAACCGCTCTCGCGCTCTAGGATATATTGGGACTGAATTCGTTGTATCACTTGGTTGTCAACGGCTTCTTTGGCCATGCGAATTGCATTAAAAATTGAAGGAGCTTGTGAGCTACCGTGACCGATAAAACAGACACCTGCCACGCCTAACAGCAAAGCCCCACCATGTTCTGCGTGATCCATCCGCTGTTTAATCCGCTTCAGGTTTGGTTTTAAGAGTGCTGAACCGATTTGACCGTGTAATCCTTGGGGTAATTCTTCCCGCAGAATTTGCAGAATCACTTCTCCGACTGCTTCGGCAAATTTTAATAATACATTGCCCACAAAGCCGTCACAGACAATCACATCAAAGCGACCAGAAAGCACATCACGCCCTTCGGCATTGCCAATAAAATTAATTTGGGAATTTTCGCGTAGTAGTTGGTGGGCACGGACGGCTGCATCATTGCCTTTAGAGTCTTCTTCACCGATATTCAGCAAACCTACTTTAGGTTCGGTTGTACCTAAAACATATTGACTGTAAGCCGATCCCATGACGGCAAACTGCTCTAAAAACTTCGGACGGCAATCTACATTCGCGCCGACATCAAGTACCAACACTGGCTTACCAGCAACAATTGTCGGAAAAACAGTCCCTATGGCTGGGCGGTCAATTCCTGGCAATCGTCCTAAGCGGAGCAAAGCTGATGCCATAGCGGCCCCAGAGTGGCCAGCAGAAAATACAGCATCTGCTTTTTGCTGCTTGACTAAATCCATCGCCACATTGATAGAAGCCTTGCGTTTGCGTCTAACTGCATTTAAAGGCTCCTCATCCATAGCGATCGCTTCCTGTGCAGTCACGATCTCCACCTGCCCTAAGTTCGTTTTTGGCGGCAAGGCAGCTTCTATCTGTTGAGGATCACCAACCAGTAATACATCTACACCCAATTCTTCTCTTGCTCGCAATGCGCCAGCAACGATTTCACCGGGTGCGTGATCCCCTCCCATTGCGTCAATTGCGATCCTTACGCGAGTCGATCCCATTGCTCACAGTTTCTAGAAACCTTACAAATTTTACCAGATGGCAAAGCCCGAAAAAGCTTAACTTTCTGACCGCCAAATTATTTTTGTTACTATTGCAACAATTTTTGCTGGCAAGCTCAAGATAGCACGAATTGTTTGGGAGTAGGGAGTAGGGAGTGGGGAGTGGGGTATTGGGCACTGGGGATTGGGCATCCCTTCAGCTTACTTCGACTAGCGAGCGTACAAGTCGCTCAGGGCAAGTGGGCATTGGGCATTGATTATTCGCCTTATCTCCCTCATCTCCCTCATCCTCCCCTGCCTCCCCTGCCTCCCTACTCCCTACTCCCCACTCCCTTCTACCCAATTAACTAACGTCCGAACGCCGTAGCCGGTTGCCCCTGCGCCGTTGTAGCCATTTTCTTTATCTGTCCACACAGGTCCTGCAATATCTAAGTGCGCCCAAGGTGTTTCTTTGACGAATTGCTTAAGGAAAAGGGCGGCGGTAATGGAACCACCTGGACGCGGGCCAGTATTTTTCATGTCCGCAATGCCAGATTTTAGCCCTTCAAAATATTTTTCTTCCATTGGCATCCGCCAAATCTTTTCTCCTGAAGTTTGGGCAGCTTTCTCTAGCTGGGAAGCTACAGCATCGTTGGGTGTGTACAAACCAGCAATATCCTCACCCAAGGCAATGATGTTAGCGCCGGTTAGGGTGGCTAAATCCACGATCGCATCTAATCCCAATTTGTCGGCATACACCAAGGCATCTGCTAGGGTCAAACGTCCTTCAGCGTCGGTGTTGTTAACTTCGATTGTTTTGCCGTTTGATGCTGTAAGAATGTCTCCAGGGTGCATGGCGTGACCGCTAATCATGTTTTCAGTGACCGCTGAGATGAAGTGAACTTCGGAATCTGGCTTAATTTGAGCAATTGCTTTTGCCGCACCCAAGGTTGCTGCTGCACCGCCCATATCAATTTTCATGGTTTCGATGCCGCTACCAGCACCTTTGATGTTGAGTCCGCCGGAGTCGAAGGTTAAACCTTTACCAATAATTGCTACTTTCCTTTTGGGTGTACCTTCTGGCTTGTAAGTTAGGTGAATAAATTTCGGTGGCAAATCGGAAGCTTGAGCGACTCCCAAAAAAGCACCCATGCCCAACTTTTCACAGTCTTCTCGTTCTAGAATTTGTAGTTGCAAACCGTGATCCTTTGCGATCGCTTGAGCAGTTTCTGCCAAAGTAATTGGTGTGACTGCGTTGGCTGGTGCTGCTACTAACTCCCGTGCCAAGTTTACCCCTGACACAATTTGATTGGCGCGGGTGATGGCTGTTTCTTGTCCAGCCAGTCCTAGTAAATCTACGGTTTCTATTTGTGAACCTTTATCTTCTGGTTCTGATTTAAAGCGAATATCTTGGTAAAGCGCCAATTCTACACCTTCTGCGATCGCTTGGGCGCTTCCGGCTGGATCATTATTCCACAATGGGAAATTAAATCCCAAAATTTTGCTTTTTTGCTTTTTTGCCACTCTGGCTACAGCAGCAGCAGCGCGTCGCAAAGTGTCGAGTTTTAGTTCATCTGGTTTACCTAAACCTACCAGAATCAATTTCCGCACTGGGCTACCAGGATTCACACGAGTGAAGATGGTACTGTTGGCTTTACCTTTAAATTCTTCTTCAGCAATTAGTTCTTTTAAGACCCCGGAAAACTTTTGATCTAAAGTTGCCAATTCTCCAGTTAACTCTACTGCATCTTCAAATAATCCAATTGCCAAACTATCGCCTGCCCACTCTAGCAAAGGCTTATCACTAGGTTGAATTGTCATTTTGCGGTTTTGTGTAAATATTCCTTCTTGTACCAGTATTGCTCAAAATTCTTGTTTCAGTATAGGGGGAGTGGGGAGTGGGGAGTGGGGAGTGGGGAGCAGGGGTTAGTGGCTATAATGTTAGTGCTGAGAGTGTCAATCGATAATACTCTTGAAAATGTATGACATTTTAACCATAATAAATTAGTGGAATGGCAAGTTGAGTTTCATGATGATTTCGAGTCTGAGTTTGATGCTCTACCTCAAGAAGTAAAAAATGAGTTGCTTGCTACGGCTGAGGTATTAGAAAACGCTATAAGAGTCATCTTAAAAAATTAAAAGAGGAATGCTAAGAAGAATGGGTAAAAGCCTAAGAGAAAAAATTAAAGAACAGCCAATAGAAAGCCAAATTAAAATTGAAAGCCGCGCTCAGGAATTAATAGCTCAGGAATTAACTAGGCAAAAACTTAGATTAGATAAACAACAACTTAAAGTTCGAGTTAGAAAAGGAAAAGGTTTTAAAAAAAGAGAGGTAGTTATATTTGGAAAGATTAATGATAGAACATTAACTTAGTAAAACACTACAAAAGCCAGCCAAGCCGTTGGAGCTTGGCTGGCTTTAAAGTTATTAAAAATGGCTAGTTCTGTGTCTGATACTTGTGAACTTTGCTCAGAACTCCACTTTTTTACCTCCTCTGCCTAATGCCCTTGATCGGCGGGGCGGCTGTCCCTCTCCACGCCACTTGCGGGATGGAGTTTCCCGCCGCTTTCTATGAAGTTGCACTTAATAACGAGGTGATGATATAATCCCATCCACAAATAGAAGCGATCACTTCTGCTGAGATGGAACCCTTGAACCTGTTTTAACTGCCGCCTTAATTCATCTTTAGGCCCCTTGCTTGTTCACCATCAAATTTTCTTAGCACCTTGGTATCAAGAAATGGAAAAGTATTTAGTCACCAAAGAAGAGATTGAGTCTTATGAAGGACTAGAAAAAACACATTTTCTCAACTCCAATGCTCGCAGACTGAATAAGTCTTTAGGAGATTTGACAGGTTTAAAAAATATCGGTTTTCACATCATTGAAGTACAGCCTAGACGTGAATCAACGGAGCTTCATATGCACTATCACGAAGAAGAGTGCGTATACGTTCTTGAGGGAGAAGCCGAGGCAACAATTGGAGAAAGCGTTTATCCAGTTAAAAGCTAATTAGTATAAATAGCACTCATTAACGAGTCTTTGATACTCATTAATCCACCTCAGAACTCCGTTAATGAGTCTTTGATACTCATTAATCCACCTTAGAACTCCGTTAATGAGTCTTTGATACTCATTAATCCACCTCAGAACTCCGTTAATGAGTCTTTGATACTCGTTAATCCACCTCAGAACTCCGTTAATGAGTCTTTGATACTCGTTAATCCACCTCAGAACCCCGTTGACGAGTCTTTGATACTCGTTAATAAAGCTATGAACTTTACTGTTTTACCTCCTGCCCCATGCCCAATGCCCAATGCCCCATGCTCTATGCTCTATGCCCCAATTCCATTTTTTTCAATATCAAATTTGCTGGCGATCGCTTCTATTATTTCTTGCTCAACTGGTGTAGTCTTATTGTCAAGCTGGGCAATTTTGTAACACTGAGCCAGCAAGGGTATGGCAAAATCACGATTCAACTGATTGAGCAGTACATCTAAAGGCTTGGGCGATTTGATATTTTGGGCAATGGTATCCAAGGAATTAGGAGTGAGGTTTAAAATTTGTAACTCTGGCAAAATTTCTTCCCAAGTCTTCTCTGGATGACTAGCGAGGATCATGTGAACTAAAATTTGATCCATGACGGCTTCTTGAGCGATCGCAGTTTCTAAATACTTTTCACTCTCTGCTTTTAATGTGAAGAGTGTCTGTGGCGATGAGAGCGAAGTTGATTCATCTAGCTTGGCTTCGTAAAATCGACAAGCAGCATAACCCAATGAATAGATCATCGTCGCATTTGAACTAGCTCCAATTACCGCACCCGCCAAGGGTATATTTCGCAGCAAGCCTAATCCCGCAGCTTTCAACAGACGACCTCCACCCAAAGCCAAACCAAAAATTGCCAAAATTTCACCTTTCCGGGCAGGATCTTTTAAATCTAGCCCGTAGACAGATGCAATCTCATAAAGCATTTCTGACTGTATTTTGGTTGTGGCTGTTAAATCAATTGCCAATAATGCAACTGCTATTCCTGGTAAAACACTTGTTGCTAGTCCAACTGTGCCTGCTTGAGTTGCTTTTTCCACCATGATTCGGTGAGCAATCTGGCTAGCTGATTCATTGGGATACTGTTGTTTGAGCTTGTTTACTGCCGCTTCTGCTTTTTCCAAATCAACAAGGTTAGTATCACTAATGAGCCAATTTAGATTTAATACTCCAGATAGTTTTCTAATCAGCCAATTTTCACTCAGGTGATTCACAACCTGACCGCTACTTTGAGTTGTTTGCTCAATAAACTTGTGTGTTTCTTTCGCTGTTGCTTCTCCCACCCCTACTGCTGTGTCTAAAACTGCTTTGCCAGTCTCAGCAACAGTTTTAATAAAAGACTCTACTATAGACGGTTGATTTTCTACTGATGATTGAGCCTGGATTTTTACTTCTGAAGTTTCTCTGGGTGAATTAACTAATTTATTCACCTGTATTTCTTGTGATTTGTCTGTCATAGCTTGACACCATCTTGTAAAGCCTCTCTTTTGGTTGTAGCGAAAATGTGAGTGGCTTGACATCTGCCGACAAGTACAAGTTGTCAGAGCAAATAAGAATTATTCTGAGCCTTAACTATAGACATCCGAATAGTGACAGAGGTTCTGATTTTACAACTGATAACCTAATGTCAACAACACGTTACCTTCTAAAATAGTGAGTATTTCTGGAGTCAGAACGCCCACTTTTCTTTGCAATCTTGTTTTATCAATTACCCGCAATTGGTGGCAAAGAGCAACTGAATCTCGTTCTAATCCACCTTCACCACTTTGAATTAATAAACAGGTTGGCAAAGACGCACGACGTAAATTTGTTGTTAGAGGAATGGTGATGATAGTGGTAGAAAATTCGGCGATGATATCATCTTGAAAAATAATAACTGGTCTTGTGCCTCCTTGTTCAGAACCCTTGGTAGGGTCTAAATTAGCTAGCCATACTTCACCTCGTTGAACCTTCATTTCAAATCTTCTTGTGTAAGAAGTTCTGCATATTCTTCTAATCCTGCTTCAGCTAGTTGACGATCTTCCTGGGCAAATTCACTGTAAAGAGTAGCCATTTGATTTTTATCTATTTGCCAGCTAATATTTCTGCTGCGGAATTTTAGAAAGGCAATAAAATCACTAACTTGTTTGAGTTGTTCTTCATTCAATTTATCTAATTCTAGGCTGAGGAACTCTTTGAGAGCAACCATTTTAGAGTCTCCAATAAATATGTGGTTAAGCTTTTTCAGGACGTAAATATTATTTGAAATTAACGAGATATTAGATGTCCTTTACCCTATCTTCTCACGGAACAAGGCAAAAGTTAAAATATTGCGTGGCTCAAGTCCAATACACTCTTAGTTAGCACATCCCAAGTATTAAGGTCTTTCCGTGCGATCGCACTTCAGTTATGGGAGAAGCTGAGGCGATCCCTACGGCGGTAAACTACGCTGTTTCCCAATTTTGACTCGCTTAAATTCAAATTTTACATCACTTAAAAAATTCCCTGAATTAAAGCAAAATAAGTTTACTATAAAAACACAATTTCAGTATATTAACTGATTAAATCCGTGATTTTACATTGTTAGCATGTAACAAATAATATAGCATGGGCTATTTAAACTAGAAGGTTATGAAAGTACTTTTACCAGAGGGAGTTGAACTTCAAGGTTTTGAGAGAGAATTAAAAACAACTCTAGAGCAAGCACAACTTGCCGGTTATGCCCTTATGGGTTTTTCTTTTAGAGAGGCTCTCGGTTCAAACTTTCACGAAATTGATGCTTTGGTGGTTATGGAGCCAGGAGTATTTGTATGTTTGGAGGCAAAAGGATATAGAGGGAAGTGGACAGGAAGCGCCAACGAAGCATGGTTTTCTGATAATCAAGAAATTAAAGCATCTGGCGGCAATCCATATAGACAAGTTGAACGATACAGCCTAGTTATTAAAGATAAACTTCGGTCTTGTATATTTCAGGATATTCCTTTCTGGGTTAATTATTTTGTTGTTGCCCCCGACCAAACACAATTTGAAATAGAAGATGCAGTTATTAATACCTTTCAACCTGGAAAATCAGTGCATATTTGTCATGTATCCAGAATAAAACAGGTTTTAGGCAGTATTAGAACTAGGGAAAATGTTGCTTCAAAATTCAACGAAGTTGGTATTAAAAAAATTATTAGCGAACTCACAGGAATCTCACTAGAAAAAATCGAAATACTTATAAATGTTCAGCCGCCTGACCACACTACAGTAAAACCTCTAGTAGAACCTCCAAAACCAAAACCTGTTGGCACTACTGTAGAACCACCTCCAGTAGAACCTCCAAAACCTGTTGAACCCCCCAAAAAACCACCTCATAACAAATATATTCATTTTTCTAAAATCCTTCCTTGCTTTGTAGTAGTAGGAGTAGGAATATTTGCTGTTTGGTATTATTTTAATCCCAGAACATGCGAAACGTCCACTGAAACAAGAGTAAATGGTATTTGTTATAAAGATATTACTAAAAAACCTCTTGTTGTAGGTATTGTCACTTCACCTAAGCAGTATTCAGAATTTAAAACATACTTGAAAAAACAACTCGGTTATCAAGCCAGAGATGTAGTAGTTGAAGGTAACTCTGAAATTACATATAAAGAAGCTCAAAATAATATTTCTAAAAACAAATGGGATATCGTATTTGCCAACTCACCCATGAATGGAATGCGAGCCAAAGATAATAGCTACAAATGGTTATATCGAATGTTTCCTAAGTATCCGCTTACTTATCAATCAGCTTTATTTGTTAGGTCTGATAGTCCAATTAAGTCAATTGAAGATATTAAGTCTACAACAACTATCGCTCTTGGAGATTTCAATTCAGCTTCGAGCTTCTATATGCCTACCTATGATTTATATGGAAAATCTATGACTGTAACAGCAGGACATAGAAGTAGTAAAATCCGAGAGCTTGTAGCTAATAAACAAGCAGATATAGGAGCAGTTGTATACAGTACAATCAAGGATGATCCACAATTTCGAGTAATTCAAATTAGTAGAGAAATTCCAGGCACAGGAGTTTACTTATCTCCAAAATTAAGTCCTACTGTTCAAAAGCAGATTCAAAAAATTTTAGAAAATGCGCCTAAAAAAATTAAGGAGCAGGCAAACTACGATACAGGAAAAGAGCCAGACTATAAAGAATTTAGAGCGATTGCATTAAGAGCAGATCAAGTTTTGTCTTGCGCTAATTTTAGTAGAAATCCCGTACAATTTTTTTGTAAGGCAACATCTCAAGGGATTCTAGGACGGGTAGCTGGTTTCACCAACCAGAGTAATGGAATGATTCGATTACGATTGGAACGAGAAAATCATAAAACCTGCCAAGTCTTTGTTTCTTCACAAACGCTGAACAAAATTACAGATGGTAGCTCACCAGAAATCATTAATAGAAAACAAGTTAATATTATTGGAGTAGAGCCAATAGAACTAGAAGAGGGCACTTGTCAACTAACGATTGAAAACCCTACTCAGCTAGTAGTGTTACAACCTGGAGCTTAATGTTAAGGCTAGCACTTTATTGTAAGAAGGATGATGAAAATCACTTACACAAAATTAGGTCGAGTAGTGCTGATATTTTTAGCCAGTATTGGCGCAACATTATCACTTAATTATGCCAACTACCAAAGATATAACTCTAGCCTATTTGCCACTCAAAAAGTGAGATTACTCAGGCTTAATTACTTTCTAAAAAGTCGTTATCTTTAAGAATTTCATAGAGATTAATATTTTCCTCTAACAAGCAAGCATGTCCGCAATGGGGCAATACCACAATTTTGGTATTTGGTAAGATATTCCCTATGCGCTTTACTTCAGTTACAGAAGGTAAAAGGCGATCGCTACCACCAGCAATCAGCAAAACCGGTTGAGTTAAGCAAGCTAACTGTTCGTTATCAACTTCAAATTCTCGCAGTAAAGACAACCGCCAATGAACGGTTTCTGGCGGCACAGAACGCATAGTTTTTAGCAGTTCATGGCGATCGCTTTGAGAAATGCGTGGCAAAGATGCTAGAAACGGCAACAACCCCAGTGCGCCAACATCATACAATTCTGATGGCACTAAGTAAGTAAGTTGGGATGCCCAATGCAACCAAGGGCGAAGACGAAAGGACGAAGCTGGGTTAATTAAGATAATTCGCTTAAATAAATGCGGCGTTTGGATTGCTACTTTCATTGCCAAGCAACCACCAAAGGACTCACCACACAGGTAAACTGGCCTCTGAGAGCTTTTTTCTAATTCGGCATAGATTAAGTCCAATACACTCTTAGCTAGCACATCCCAACTGTTAAGGTCTTTGCGTGGGATCGCTAAACAACGGACATCAAAGCCAGTTTCTAATCCAGCCGTTTGCGATCGCAATAGTTGACCAGTTCCATCCATTCCTGGCAAATATACCAACAGGGGATACTCTGGCTTGACTCGTTTAGGAGTTAGGAAACAAGGATTTAGCTCAACTTCTTGGATAGTCATTGGTCATTGGTCATTGGTCATTAGTCATTAGTCAATGGTATAAAACTTTTGGATTGCTGATTGTTGCTGTTACGAGCTTCGGTAGTTTTGAGCAAAAATAAAAAAGGTTTGGGAACAAGCTACTGAAAGTCGTAGGGACAATCCAAAATTCAAAATCGTTCGATGGTTCCTGAGCGAAGTCGTTGGCGCAGCCTCTCGTAGAGAAGGACTGAGCGAACGCGAGTGCGTCTCGGAGAGAAGTCGAAGTCCAAAATCCAAAATCGAATGTCTCTAATAGCAACCTTGACGCAGTAAATCGCTAATTTCACCATGACAATGTTCTGTCAGTTCAGCCACAACAGTTCTGGCTTGCTTGCCGTGATATTTTTTTTGATGTTGGGGCGTAATCCAATAAGGGCGACCGATTAACACTGCAACCCGACGATAAAGTACCAGAGGATGCCAACCACTTTGGTTAAATAAAGGTTCTGAAGGGTCAAATAGACTCAAAAGCTTTAAGGGGAAGCCAGAAGTGTTTACTTCTTCTAAGGAGGCGATCGCGACCGGCAAAATTGCTAAATCCTGCACATCAGCCCGTAATGCCAAATGGGCAAATCCCCGTTGAAACTCACCCACCATGTTTGGCACAGTAAATTTCACCATTGGTTCAGTTCCTTCTGGAAATACTCCTACCATCTGCTTAGACTGCAATAGCACCTGCGACTGCGAAAAAAAGCTTTGCTGACGGTTTTGAGTTTCTTCCAAAGGAAAACACCCCAATTGACCGGTGACAATCTCCCGCATGACTGGCACTTGTCCCATGTAGTGATGGCAAGCAAAGCGAATCGGACTCGATAACGCCGCCATTAAAATTAGTGCATCCATAAAGCTGCGGTGATTGCTGACTACCAAAACGCTGGCATCCTGGGGAATGCGATCCTGGTAATAACAAAACATTTGGGTTGAAAGTGCCGCCACCAAAGCGCGAGAAATCTCTAGGGGGCTATTTCGACTCATATTTAATCAATATATTTTTCCGGTAAATATGGCATATCTTAAATTAATTTTTACATTTCTTTACTACTGCCATGACCGTCTTAAGATAGAAATATCTTATCCATAAAACCAGATAAATTTTCCGGATTCTGGATTATGTATTTTTGATCACAATAATTTCTAATATAAAGTATTCAAAAAAATTATGATAATGATTCGCTGTTGTAGGCAAAAATGAGTTGAATTGATGCATATTACAAAACAATTTTTGATCTGAAAAGTTTGCTACTATTAAGGTATTATTGGAAAAAATAGAAATATTATTGTATAATTGCTTGGTTTTTCCGATAAAACTAAAACGTTTTATAAATTAATTTTTATTTTGCATGAATCTAGTGAATAAAAAAGAATTGACATTTGCACTAACAACACCCCTATATTATGTAAACGATGTGCCTCATATAGGCAGTGCTTATACGACGATCGCAGCAGATGTAGTAGCGCGATTTCACGGGCTGCTAGGGTATCAGGTATTACTAATTACAGGTACAGATGAACACGGGCAAAAAATTCAGCGATCGGCAGAAAATTTAGGCAAAGCACCACAACAGTTTTGCGATGAAATTGTCCCTAGTTTCGTTAATTTGTGGCAATTACTGGATATTCAATACGATCGCTTTAGTCGGACTACCGCACCTCGTCATGAAGCGATCGTCAAAGAATTCTTTGAGCGAGTCTGGGAGTCTGGTGATATTTACCAGGGACAACAACAAGGCTGGTACTGCGTATCCTGCGAAGAATTCAAAGAAGAACGGGATCTGCTAGAAGGACACCGTTGCCCGATTCATACTAACAAAGAAGTGGAGTGGCGAGACGAGCAAAACTATTTTTTCCGCTTATCCAAATATCAAACCAAGCTGACAGAATTTTATCAATCTAGACCCGATTTTATTCAACCAGAAAGTCGGCGTAATGAAGTTCTCAGCTTTGTAAATCAAGGGCTGCAAGACTTTTCCATTTCGCGGGTAAATCTAGATTGGGGCTTTCCTGTACCAGTTGATCCCAAGCACACCCTTTATGTCTGGTTTGACGCGCTGTTAGGTTATGTCACAGCATTACTCGAACCAGATGCAGAACCGACTTTAGCAAATGCTTTAGAAACATGGTGGCCAATCAACCTGCACCTAATTGGTAAGGATATTCTGCGCTTCCATGCAGTTTATTGGCCAGCAATGCTATTGTCGGCTGGCTTACCCTTGCCAGATCGAGTATTTGGGCATGGTTTTTTGACCAAAGATGGTCAAAAGATGGGCAAAAGTCTGGGTAATACCCTTGATCCTGTGGCGTTAGTTCAACGCTATGGGAGTGATGCCGTTCGTTATTACTTCCTTAAGGAAATCGAATTTGGCAAGGATGGAGATTTTAATGAAGTAAGGTTCACTAATGTTCTGAATGCAGATTTGGCAAATGATTTAGGTAATTTGCTCAATCGCACCTTGAACATGGTGAAGAAATACTGTGCCCAGAATAATGTCCCATCAATCGGCAATGAAGGAATTCCTGACGAAAATCCTTTGAAAGCAATTGGTTTACCTCTAGGGGAGCATGTAAAACAAGCATACCAAGAGCTAGCTTTCAGTGAAGCCTGCGAAACTATCCTTTCACTGGTGCAAGCCAGTAATAAGTTTATTGATGAACAGGCTCCTTGGTCATTATATAAACAGGGACAGCAGGAGTCGGTGGAAAAAGTTCTGTACGCAGTTTTAGAATCGGTTAGACTAGCAGCTTATCTGCTTTCCCCAATTATTCCGAACATCAGTAGCGATATTTATCAGCAACTGGGCTTTGGAATAAACTTTAACGATCAAATACAAAGTTCAATTACTGCTCCTTTTGCCACCCATGCAACATGGGGGATACTATCTAGTAAACAACAGTTGGGTACACCCCAACCGATTTTTAAGCGAATAGAACCCCCGAAAAACGATTAATCCTTATCAAACTCTGATTTTGTTCAATTTCTTTCTTAATTTTCTCAAAAAATTTATCGGGGCTGAACTTAAATTAGTCCCGGAACATTATCATAAGCCGCTGTGACTAGCATCTAAAAGTTGGTAATTTGTATCAAAAATAACAGGGATAATAATTGAGGTATGACAATGATGTTGAATAATTTTGAAACCGATTCAATATTTACGCCAGAACAAGTTTTGGAGAATCGGGGTCGAGTCGCTATATTTATTGATGGCTCAAATCTATTTTACGCTGCACTGCAACTAGGGATTGAAATCGATTACACGAAGCTACTGTGCCGATTAACTGGAGGTTCTAGACTACTAAGGTCTTTTTTCTACACTGGTGTAGACCGGACAAACGAGAAGCAACAGGGGTTTCTGCTGTGGATGCGTCGCAATGGCTATCGAGTCATTGCTAAGGATCTAGTGCAGCTACCAGATGGCTCTAAAAAAGCTAACCTGGATGTAGAAATAGCAGTCGATATGATGGCGTTAGTAGATTCTTATGATACCGCAGTTTTAGTTAGCGGTGATGGGGATTTGGCTTATGCGGTAAATTCAGTCAGCTATCGCGGCGTGCGGGTAGAAGTAGTGAGCTTGCGTTCGATGACCAGCGACAGCTTAATTAATGTAAGCGATCGCTACATTGATTTAGAAGCCATCAAAGAAGATATTCAAAAAACCCCTCGCCAAAGCTATCCATACCGGCCGTTATCTGGTATCGGTTTTTTGGAAGACCCAAGAACTAGTGATGGACATCTAGAAATCCAAGAATAATGGCGTATCAATTTCATCAAAGGGGGAGACAGAGCGAGAGAAAAATTAAAAATTTCTCCTCTACTCCTCTATTTATTCTTTACCCTTTAATTTTTTTCTTGATATTTGGTTTAGTAAGCTGTGGTTGTAAATCTCCCACAGCTTCTCAACAAAATACTGCGGCTTCATCTAACCAAGATAGCAATTTGACTTTCTTTGATGTCACCTTAGAACAAGCAGATGAAGTAGGACGACCTATTTGGAGAGTCAGGGCTAAAACCGCAAAATACACCAAAGAAAAACAAATTGGTCAAGCTGAAAGTCCTTATGGTGAACTATACCAAGATGGCAAAGTAGTTTACCAAATCAAGGCAGATGTTGCAGATATTGAACAAAATGGGAAGCAGTTATTTCTGAAAGGTAAGATATTTGCTACAGATCCTAATAATGGAATTGTCTTGCAAGGTAATGAATTAGAATGGCGTCCCAAAGAAGATTTGTTGATTGTCCGTAAGCAGATTAACGGTAGTCATAAACAAATACAAGCTGTAGCGCAGGAAGCGCGAGTGAAAACCCGCGAACAGCGCATGGAATTTTCTGGAGGGGTAGTAGCAAATTCCATTGATCCCCAGTTACAAGTAAGAACCGAGCATTTAATCTGGAATATTAAACAAGAAAAACTGATTGGCGATCGCCCTTTACAAATTGACCGTTACAAAGACAATAAAATTAGCGATCGCGGCAAGGGAAATTCTGCCGAAGTCAACTTAAAAACGAAAATTGCTACTATTCAACAAAATGCTCAATTAGAGTTACTAGACCCACCAGTGCAAATAGTTAGTAACTCTATGACCTGGAACATGAACGCAGAAACTGTCACTACAAATTCCCCAGTGCGGATGTTACAGCGTGCCGAAAATCTTACTGTAACCGCCAATCAAGGTGAAATGAAAATACCGCAAAAAACGGTTTATTTAACAGGTAACGTCAACGCCATTGGTCAGCGTCGCCAGTCTTTGAAATCTAATACATTAACTTGGTATTTAGACAATAAGTTAGTCGAAGCTCAGGGAAATGTAGTTTATCGACAAGTTGACCCACGGTTAAATTTTACAGGTGAAACAGCCGTTGGTAATCTGCAAACAGAAAATATTGTTGTCAAAGGCGGCACTTCTAGCGGTAGGGTAGTAACAGAAATCATTCCCCAAGAAAGAGCTAATCGTCAGTAGTAGAGTTAGGGGAGTGGGAAGTAGGGAGTAGGGAGTAGGGGGAGCAGGGGAGGATGAGGGAGATGAGGGAGATGAGGGAGACAAAGCGAATAATCAATGCCAATGCCCACTTGCCCTGAGCGTTCGCGTAGCGTCTCGTAGAGAAGCCGAAGGGATGCCCAATGCCCCATGCCCCATTCCCCATGCCCCATTCCCCACTCCCCACTCCCTGCAACGCACTAGGCTAGGATCTTAGTACTACAAGTCTTCTGATAACCCATGAATGGATCAAACCGATTAGGCAAGGAATCCTTACCAATATCTCAACAAGCAGAACATTCTCACCATCACGATACAGACCACGAGCATACAGATCATACTCACGAGGCTGGAGAGTCGGCTCATCCTCACGTCCATAGCCAAGAGTCATTACGGCGAATTGCCAATCGATTATCGCGGATAGAAGGACATGTTCGTGGTATTAAAACAATGGTGCAGCAAAATAGCCCTTGCCCTGATGTTCTACTGCAAATTGCCGCAGTGCGAGGCGCATTAGATAAGGTAGCGCGAATTGTTTTAGATGAACATTTAACTGAATGTATTGCTAGAGCTGCACAAGAGGGTAATATTGATGTTGAAATTAAACAGTTAAAAGCTGCTTTAGATCGATTTTTACCTTAAGAATTAGAAAAATAAAAATTAACTAAAACCTCTGAAACTAATTAACTTTCTTTTGTCTTCTCAATATCTGCGAACATTCTGCTTTGCTCCAATGGTAATGAAAAATCATATCAGCTGAGACTTTAGATATCTCCTTTAAAAATGACTTTAAAATATAAGTTTAACTATTATTTAAGTGTCAATATAAACAAACCTCTAATTTTTTTATTACACGGCTTCATGGGAAACATTAATGAATTTGATGAAGCTATAAAAGTACTAGCTGAAGATTTTTCTTATCTCACCCTTGATTTACCCGGACATGGTAAAACCCAAGTTTTAGGAAGTGATGAATACTATACAATACAACCTACTGTTCAAGCAATAATCAATTTATTAGATGAATTAAAAATAGATAAATGCTACTTAATTGGTTATTCAATGGGCGGAAGATTGGCTTTATATCTAACTCTACATTTTCCAGAACGTTTTATTAAAGTTGTATTAGAATCAGCTTCGCCAGGTTTGGCAACAGAACCAGAACGATTAGAACGAGTTAGACGTGATACTCAAATAGCTAGAAAATTAAGCAGAAGTATTATTCAAATTGATTTTCCTGCTTTTCTTTCAAATTGGTACAATCAACCAATTTTTGGTTATATAAAAGATCATCCAGAATACGATCGCATGATAGAAAGTCGGTTGCAGAATAATCCATACGAATTAGAGAAATCATTGTGCTTCATGGGAACTGGATACCAACCTTCTTTGTGGGAAAAGCTACAAGAGAATAAAATCCCTCTGCTCTTACTAGTGGGTGAATATGATAAAAAATTTATATCTATTAATACAAAAATGGTTCAAATATGTAAATTTGCCCAATTAAAAATAATTAGTAATGCTGGACATAATATTCACTTTGAAAATACCTTGGCTTTTGTAGAAAATATCAAAGATTTTTTCTATGCAGCAAGTTAAAAATTAGGATAACCTCACTGCTTACTTGGTAACTTATTTACTGCCTTGCTAGAATGAGTTGGCGATGGTGTCAAATTTGTAACTGTTGGTTGATTAGCTGCGGTCAATTCCTCTTGCAGCATTTTCTGATAAACTTTAGGCAAAGAGCTACTAACAGAATTAGTTTCTATACCATATCCTAGACTTGTCCAGGTGGGAGAAAGCCGCCGCAAAACATCATTTAACTTTCCCTGACGTAACATTTGAGAAATATCAGTTCCCCAAACTTTAGAATCATTTAACCAACGGTAAACCACTATATCTTGATATTTTGCTTCAAAACTATAAGCAGTCCAAAACATCATCTGCATCGGTTTTGGATGATAACGGGGGGCTAAACGATACCAAGTAATGTTGATAATTTGATATCTGCCAGCAGCAGTGGAACAATTACCTGTGTTGGGGCCTGTGACAATTGTGACGCATATCTCAGGATGTCGGCTAAGGTCGTTAACTTGCTGCCCACCATACAACAGTGAATAGGGACGATTACCACTGGCCTCACTCGCCGAGATGGTTCGCATTAAAGCGCGGATATAGGGGTCGCCCTGTTTCATGACCAGAGGCGGCTGTTGAACTGCAAAGATGGGATCAGAAGGCGATCGCAAGTCTCCAATATACCATTGCAATAAATACACAAAGCCGAGAAGCGCGGCTATTGGGCCAATAAGTTTTTCAACACCTTTGAATTCAAAGCCTTTCAGAATCCGACTCCTTCAAATTTGTTCTCTTTGCTAACAAAATCATCGACGAATTTATTCCATTAAAGTTCACACCTGATTGTTAGTTATCATTCTCGATTTGCTCATTTTTTTAGGAATTAGGAAAAATGAGCATAAATAAGTATAACAAGCTAGATACTCCCAACAATACCAACTAAGTATAAGCTCAATCGCTTCTTGTAGCATCCTACTTCCGGTAAGAAATCGCTTCCTCGCTCAAATCGTGCTATTTTTGAGTCGCACTTATAAAACTGGCGCATTGCTAAACCCCTGCATTTTGAGTGTGGGATAGTGCGATCGCTGACCTATGTTATAATTAAATAATTAATTTTCCGAGTGATTAGCTATGACAACAGAAATATTAAAATCTGTTGAACCTACCCTTTACGAGGAAGATTATTATTTATGGGTAGAAACAACACTTAAACTATTAGAAAATAAAGATATTGAAAATCTCGATTGGCAACATTTAGCAGAAGAAATTGAAGCTTTGGGAATTGAACAAAGACGAAAAGTAGAAAGTTACTTAAAACAATTATTAATTCATCTTTTACTTTATCGTTATTGGGAAATTGAAAAAGAATATTCTCAAAGAGGTTGGCAAATAGAAATAACTAATTTCCGTGATGAGCTAGAATTTTCTTTTCGTTCTAAAACACTTTATAACTATTTTCTTAATTGCTTAGATGCAGTTTATATTAAAGCTAGAAGGCAAGCAATTCAAAAAACAGGTTTACAGCCTGAAATTTTTCCAGAAAAATGTCCTTTTACTCCTGAAGATATTTTCAATAATGAGTACTTTCCAGAGTAAAAACGATTTTGTATTGCTTTTTGTGAAGATGAAAGTAATGAGAGAGCGATCGCTCCTCTATCGTGAATCAGCGTAGGGGTAAAGCGCATTGCGTTTTACCCTTTTGGCTGTGGGATGGCATGAAGCCTTGCAGTTGAATGGTTTACCGATAGAAAAAATTTCGACTCCTTCTCCTTATTCTGAGCCAAGGCAACCTTTCAGGTGCGCTTTCAGTTTCAGAGAGCGAGAGTTACATTTGTTGGAGCAGATTCAATCGGGGCTATTGTCCGAATTTTTGCAAGTTGGCGGCGTTAGATTGGCCTTAGCTAAAGAATTAACATTACTGGTGAGAGAAGTCACCAAGTCATGTGCCAATAATGTATTAATAGCATATTTAATCACATCAAATGCCATTCCTGACCTTTCTGCAATATCTAGCAGAGTATGGTGACCATCGGATAAATTCAAAACCCACAAGATCGCCATTTCGTTTAGCCCGCTATCTTTCTGACCACCAACTGCCTGATATATTCCTCTTTTACCCAACTGTGGCTCACATTTGGGATTTTGGTTGTAGTAGATTTCGTTATTGTTGAGGATATACAATATCGAACTACATTGAAAGAATGACTCGGCAAGATATTGGGGTTGAACAAAGTTTAAATTATCTGCTGAAGTGTGGTATTCCGGAAAACTACCATGAGGCGATTGCATTAAGCAGCCAACAGCTAGATTAAATCCAGGCGAGCAGTATTGTCGCTCATCATAGCCATAGGGGAAGAAATCTATAATTTTGTAATCCTGTTTTGAGTTTCTAAGTACATAAGCAGCAATTTTATCAATTTCAGCGTTACCTCTACGGCTTTTTTTGTAAGTAAACTTGCCTGAATCTCCTAAACAAGTTAATACCAAGCCATGTTTAATATTATTGACTTTAGCCTCGTTGAGAGCCAACCATGTAATTGAGCCAATGGTTCCCGGAATCCAGAGAAATCTATAGGAATATTTTGGTGTAGTTTGACTTAAATACTTAGCAATAAAAGTAGCGATCGCAATTCCCGAAAGATTATCATTACAAAGTGAAGGATGGCAGACGTGACAAGAAATCAAAACTTCATCAGTGCTTTTGCCTGGAATGTAATACTCGCCATAGGTCAGATGACCTGGTTCAAGAGAGGAATCAATATAGACTTCATATTCTTCATCATTTAGTTCCAGATATTGTTTATGACTTAGGCAAAAGCCCCAAGTTTCTTTATAGTAGGAAGTGCGGTAGGGAATCCAGTCTGGATGCTCAGGCTGTGTAAATAGATGCGCTTTGAGTTCTGTTAAAGATATTTTTTTGTGAACTGGAAGGCTATAGCTAACAACATGCAGATTCGAGTTAGCAAAATCTACAACTTTCTCACCTTGGGAATTTTTAATGTAAGCATCTTTAATATTCCATTCATTCGGAACTGTCCAATCGAAGACTTGAGTCCCTGTCGTAACTTCATGAACCGATAAAGGAATATGCTGATTAATAATTTTTAGAGTTTCTCTAACGCCATTACCTGTAATACTACGGCAAATAGGGTATAGCTGACAGACTAGTTGATAAAGTTCCTGGCCAATCTGATATGAGGATGCTGTTAGACCAATAAGACTCATGTATTTATTATTTTCTGCTTTCAATTGGAACAAAAGTTAACAGATCCCAGATGTATCTTTTTCTGAAATTTCACTTACAGGCAGTGGCCACTCAATACCAAAAGCTGGATCATCATAACGATAACCACAGGCATATTCTGGTGCATATCATGCTAGCTTGATGTATACCCATAACACCTCGCCGAGCCTCTCTTTGCGGGGGGAAGTGTTTTGTTAATGGGCAATTTGGCAAACATAAAATAACCTATTGAAAAAGCATTTTTCGGCAGTAAAATGCTTCGGCATAATTACTCGGTGAATTAGACTCAATTCCCCGAATTCTCAGGATTGAACGGAAAGTTTCTTCCCTAAACCATTGCTTATTATTCTGTGTGGGAAACGCATCCAAAATGTATTGAATTTTTCGACGGCAGAGAGCTTCATCTAAATGAACAAAAAAATTGGGAATACCCAAATCACCGTCATATTTGGGAATCTCGTATTCCAAAATTAAATGATTTCTAAAAGTATTCCAAGTCAGGTCAGAAATTAATCGGTGATCTTGGTGGCGATCGTCTCGGTAATGAGTAAAGATTATATCTGGTGAGAATTCCTGCTTCAACTGCTCAAAGCATTCTTTCACCTCTATCCCTTGGAAAAGGAGAAAGCCATCTCGGAATTTTTTAATGATAATTTTCTTTACCTGTATTTCTTTTAAGAAGATACTGGCACTTACTGTTGCTTCCTGTACTCTTTGTTCGTTGGAACTAAAGACAACCCAATAGACGACAACATGCTGATAATTCTCTATCAACTTTAATATTGTGCCTCCACAACCAATCTCGATATCATCGCAATGAGAACCTAGACAAAGAATTTTGTACTCAGATTCTTCTGTCTTGTTCAAGCTAAGTTGGATCATACATAGCTTACTTCTAGTTGTTTATTTCTCCATACTTCCCAAGGTCTTTCGCCTTGAGCATACATATCATCCAACTGTTGCTTTTCTTTAAACGTATCCATAACTCCAAAAAATCCGGTGTATTTATACGCAAAAAGTTCTTCTTTGGCAATCAGTCTCTGAAAAGGCTCAAGGACAAGTTCTTCCCCTTGATGAATATGGTTAAAAATTTCTTTTTTAAAGATAAAATATCCTCCATTAATCCAAATATTACGCTGTTTGACATCGTTGAGATCCCTCACCAAACCATCCTCATCTATATCAACTATGTGAAAACTTTGGCTTGGTCTGACACACAAAAAACTACCTATTTTATTACGTTGATAAAAATGCTCAATATATGTTGGTAGATGCAAGTCTGTCAAACCATCGCTGTAGTTAGCTAAAAATACTTCTTCTCCTTCTAGATACTTTTCTACCGCCTTAAATCTTTGACCAATATTGGCTGTTAGACCTGTATCTACAAATGTGATATTCCAATCTTGAATATCACAGTTAAATAATTGAATTTTGTTACCATTCGACAGACTAAAATTATTAGAAAGCCATTCATTGTAATTTAAGAAGTAGCTTTTAACTAAGTCAGCCTTGTAACCCAGACACAAGATAAAATCTTTGTGTCCATAGTGAGCATAGTATTTCATTACATGCCATAATATCGGTCTATAGCCAATGTTCACCATTGGCTTAGGAATACTTTCTGAGTATTCTCTCATTCTAGTTCCTAAACCACCACAAAATAAAACTACTTTCATGTTAACTTCTTCATTTTTGATGATGACAAAATATCAAATATTTAAAGGTAGACATTAACTTCAGGGATTGGCACAATAAATTGGCCTCCCCAATCCCGAACGTAAGCTATTTGTGTCATAATTTCCTTCTTAAGATTCCAGGGTAAAATCAGCACATAGTCAGGTTTTGTTTCTTTAATTTTGTCTGGATGAAAAATTGGAATGTGAGTCCCTGGTAAAAATTGACCTTGTTTGTAAGGGCTACGGTCTACTGTGTAGTCAAGAAAATCTGTGCGAATACCACAATAGTTTAAGAGAGTATTTCCCTTACCTGGAGCACCGTAACCTGCAATCGATTTTCCCTCTCGCTTAGCCTTGCTCAAGAAATCTAGTAACTTGCGTTTGGTTTCTTTAACTTGTTCACCAAAGGAAAAGTAGTGTTCTAAGCGTGTAAAACCTGCTGCTTGTTCTCTATCTTTCAGTTCTAATACCTGCTGGCTCACAAGTTGAGAGGAATCTTCAGTATGACGAGCATAAATTCTTAGAGATCCACCATGAGTAGCTAATTCCTCCACATTAAAGATAGTCAAACCGTGGGCGGTAAAAACTTTTTCCACTGTGATGAAGGAAAAATAAGAGAAGTGCTCATGATAGATAGTGTCAAACTGATTTTCTGCCATTAACTGCATGAGATGGGGAAATTCCATAGTAATTACCCCATG
>NZ_JAIVFR010000500.1 GCF_020829685.1 Nostoc sp. CHAB 5715
TATAGGAATCCTAAATGATATGTGAAAAATTTTAAGTAATGTAGGGTGGGCTTTGCCCACCATATCCGGGTTTTGGTGGGCAAAGCCCACCCTACGTGTATTTCAAAAATCAAATAGGAGTCCTATAGCCAAAAATCTTTAGTCTACTTCAGTAGACTTTAGCTATTAGCCTTGAACTTTAGTTCAAGGCGGTTGAGTCAGCCAACAGTTAAACTATCTATAGCTTAAGTTGACACCAATGAGCATTGCTAAACCCCTACCGCGTGGTCTATTTACCTGAAAATAGCTGTAATACTTAGTCAAAAGCGAGCAAAGCGCACAATCCCAAACCGCAAGCGAATTGCTTTATTCCACTTCGTTGCATACCCTTCTCCTGACGGAGACGCTGCGCGAACGGGAACGCCAGGGGCGAACGCAATGACATATTGTAAGTGATTTGCCGAACTTGGTATAACTCAGAAATGGCTCAACCATAGCTATCCGCTAACAGAACTGTTTTGCCCAATACCCAATACCCCATTCAAAATTCTACAATTACCGGCGTATGGTCGCTGGGTTGGGTTAATTTTCTGGGCGCGACATCGATTATACAACTTTTAGCACGCTCATACAGGATAGGTGTGAGATAGTGATGGTCAATCCGCCAACCTAAGTTGCGACGGAAGGCGGCGGCGCGATAATCCCACCAGCTATAATTTCCGCCTTCTGTGGTGAATTTGCGAAAAGCATCAGCAAATCCCAATTTCAGGATATCCCGTAAGGCTTGGCGCTCTGCTTCTGTTGCCATAATGTGATTTTCTGTACTCACTTGCTCGTGAATATCGTTATCTTCTAAGGCGATATTGAAGTCACCGCACACACAAATTGCAGGTTGTGACAGCACCAACAATCGCAAATACTCGTGTAGCGCTGTCAACCAGCGCAATTTGTATTCATATTTTTCAGTTCCTACTGCTGCACCATTGGGAACATATAAGTTAACAATCCGAACACCATCAATTACACCTGTAATCACCCGCTTTTGCTTATCCCATTCGTGGTGTAAATTTGGCAAAATCGCCCTAAACCCGCTACTTACGTCTACCAGTGGCTGGCGGCTAATTATGGCTACGCCGTTATAAGATTTCTGTCCTGATATATAAAGGTTATAGCCTAACTGCTCAAAAGGCGATCGCGGAAACTCGGCATCCACAACTTTAGTTTCTTGCAAGCAGAGAACATCAACAGGATTGGTAGCTAACCAATCGATAACCTGTTCTAGACGAGTGCGAATTGAGTTGACATTCCAAGTAGCGATTTTCATTAGTTATCAGAATTTTTTGTAAATTAATAATTACAAATTATTTAATTATTGTACAGTTACTTAATATTTAGAATTTCTGTTCCATTTCCCAATTACATTTAAACCAAGCTTTAATGGCTTGATCCCATTGGATATTTTAGTATTTTTAGCTACAAAATATTCCTTTTTGTAAGTTCTACTACAAAATATTCTACCTCGTTATGATCCCCAAGGCAGATGCAACAAGTAATTGATTTACTCTAAGTTAGAAATATAGGTCAGGCTTGACTTTTGCCGATAGTCGCTTAGATTTGTCGGTAAAAAATTTCCAGTACGGTTAACCATTACTACGCTTTTCGTAGCCTGTTAGGTTAATTTAAATGTCAAAAGAGTAAGTACAAATGCTCTCTTCTCATACAATAATGATGCAACTCATTATATTGAGGACAATTTCATAGACTGAACCAAAAAAACTAATGAAAATCGCTCAAGTTGCCCCCTTATGGGAAAGGGTTCCACCTCCTAATTATGGAGGAATAGAATTGGTAATAAGTCGCTTGACTGATGAACTTGTTCGTCGCGGTCATGAGGTAACCTTATTTGCCTCTGGCGATTCTCAAACTTTGGCTCATTTAGAAGCAGTTTATCCACGGGCATTGCGCTTAGATCCAAACATCAAAGAGTATGCAGTGTACGAAATGCTAGAACTAAGCCAAGTTTACCAGAGTGCTGCCCAATTCGATATTATCCATTCTCATGTAGGAATTTCGGCATTACCTTTAGCGAGTTTGATAACAGCAACTTCTACAGTGCATACCCTGCACAATGATTTTACAACAGATAACCGTCACGCATTTAGCTACCACAAAAAGCAACCATACATCAGCATTAGTAACTCGCAGCGTCAAATCGATCTCAATTATATTGACACGGTTTATAACGGAATTGAGCTAGCAGATTATCCATTCGTAGCCCAACCGTCAGAACCTCCGTATTTGGCATTTTTAGGTCGTTTTTCGCCAGAGAAAGGGCCACAACATGCGATCGCTATTGCGAAACAGAGTGGTTGGCGCTTGAAGATAGCAGGAAAAGTTGATGTCCAAGACTCTAAGTTTTTTGAACAAGAGATTGCCCCCCTCATAGATGGTCAGCAAATTGAATATCTAGGCGAAATCAACCACGCCGAAAAGACTGAACTTCTGGGCAATGCTGCCATAACTCTCTTCCCCATTAGCTGGCAAGAACCTTTTGGGTTAGTAATGATTGAATCAATGGCAACTGGTACACCAGTAATTGCCATGAATTTCGGCTCCGTACCTGAAGTGATTGCCCACGGTAAAACAGGTTTTATCTGCAAAAGCTATGCAGAAATGGCGGCAATGATTCCACTAGCTTTGGAACTCAACCGTCAAACCTGTAGAAAACACGTAGAAAACAACTTTAGTGTTAGCCAAATGGTTAACGGATATGAAGCTGTTTACAGACAAATTATTAAAGACCGCATAGAATCGAATGGCTGCATTTGTGCAGCTAACATTCAGTTTTAATCAACTGTTTTTCTATCCAACTTAAACAATAACTTTTTTTAGGAGGACATTGGTATGAGTACGAGAGCCAACACCTGCCCATGCTGCGGTGGTTCCCTCCTGCGCCATGTACGACATGGTGAACTATATTGGTTTTGCCTGTCGTGCCGACAAGAAGTACCGCTATTAACTGCTACTCGCCTGCCTAATGTGGAAACCCGGAACACCGGAGTAGTTCCCCAGCCTGCGGTAAATTCCTAGTTTTACGGCATTTTTAAATTAATAAAAGCCTACTAGAAATCAAGACTAATTTACTTTAAACCTATCAACTAGCCTCAACTGATAAAATCGGATGGAGCTAATTGATAGGTTTAAAGCTTTGTTAGCAGCATTACTTTATGGGCAAGAAAATTTACGCCTAGAGCAAGTTCCTGACCCCACTCCGGCGGCTGGCGAAGTTGTAATTCAAGTGGGCGCAGCAACAACTTGTGGTACAGATTTGAAAGTCTGGCGGCGTGGTGGTCATGCCAAAATGCTGATACCGCCGACGCTGTTTGGTCACGAAGGGGCTGGGCGAATTGTTGCCTTGGGTGCAGGGGTTACAAATTGGCAAATAGGCGATCGCATCGTCGCTAATAATTCTGCACCATGCATGAAGTGCTTTTTTTGTCAACGTCAAGAGTATTCATTATGTCCGAATCTGACATGGAATAATGGAACTTTTGCCGAATACCTGAAAATTCCCGCACCGATAGTAGAGCATAACTTATTGCAGATTCCCGATGAGTTGCCGTGGGAATTGGCAGCGATGACGGAACCTTTAGCTTGTGTATTGCATGGTATAGCCCGTTCTAACGTCAAAGCCAAAGATAAAATAGTCGTCTTAGGAGATGGGGCGATCGGGTTGATGTTTGTGGCAACGTTGAGTGGGAAAGCTGAGGTGTTGCTGTGGGGAGGTAATAACCACAGGCTAGAAATTGGTCAGAAATTGGGTGCAACCCAGACTTTTAATTATCATCAAATCCCAGATATTCCCAGTGTGGTGAAAGAAGTTACCCAAGGATGGGGCGCAGATGTAGTGATTGAAGCAACTGGTGTACCGAGTGTTTGGGAAACTGCGATCGCCTGCGCCCGTCCTGGTGCAACAGTCAACTTATTCGGTGGATGTCCACGGGATACCAGCATTACTGTCAACACAGAACAGCTACACTACAGCGAACTGACCATCAAAGGCGTGTTTCATAATACACCAAAGTATGTGCAGGAGGCGCTTGCACTGATCGCTAGTCGCAAAATTCCCTTTGAGTTACTTATTAGTGAACAGCGGCCATTAAAAGATTTAGAACAGGTGTTTTGTGAGATGAAGGCGCGTCAGGTAATTAAAGTAGCGATGATTCCTTAGATCGTGTTAGTTACAGTGTGAGGAAGAAGACAAGATGTTATTTATGGTGGTGGAGCGATTTAAGGATGGCAAGGCTAAAGAGATATACCGCCGATTTCAAGAGAAAGGGCGCATGATGCCTGAAGGTTTGAAGTATTTAGATAGCTGGGTTGAGGTCAATTTTGATCGTTGCTTTCAACTGATGGAATGTGACGATATACGTTTATTTCAGGAGTGGATATTCCACTGGCAGGATCTTGTTGAATTCGAGATAATTCCTATCGTTCCGTCGAAAGAGACAGCAGAGGTAGTTACTAAGATGCTTTAGCACTAGACAGATCCATAAATTAGTCCAGTCTCCGACTAAGAATGCCTATTAAGAGGCCTGCTGCCTCTCTAATTAAGCTAATGAGCATTTACAGCGCTTTTCAAGTAATTGAACTACACCACTCCCTACTCCCCACTCCCTACTCCCCATCTCATCTGTGGTCTAAATACCTGAAAAATGCTGTAAGTTGTATAAAAGCAGTGCTGGAGCCGCTTACCCAAAGGGTTCGTTAGTCGCTCATGGGGGAAACCCCCAAGACCGCGCTAACTCACTACAAGCCAATCATTCTGGAAAAATGAATGACAATTAGCTTGGTGCCGACTTGCCCATGTTAGAGCAACCTGTTGCTACTACAATAACTAGATATAGCACCACAGACTTAGGCTAAAGCATTATGACTCCTCAAGTCATTACCCCAGTATTAATGATTGAACCCTCGTCATGGTTACGTTCTGGCATCACCATTGAGAAAGTTGATAATGTTAACCTTGCTAAGTTCACAGATGAGTTACATGCTCGTCTAGAAGAATTGCTTGAGAAAAGAAAAGCTGGATTGCAAACTCCTGAAGAAGAAGCCGAATATGCTGGAATTGCTGAACTGGAGCGCATCTTGACTTTTGTTAACGCTAAACTGATTGCCAGTCGTGGGTGTTAATGAGCGCACTCGGCAGTTTGTCCGCGAAAGAGCTAAATACTTGTGTGAATATTGCCACTCTCCAGAACGCTCCAGTTCAAATCGCTTTACAATCGATCATCTTGTTCCACAATCATTAGGTGGCTCAGATGAAGATAAAAACTTAGCTCTAGCTTGTCGTCGCTGTAATGAGCGTCGTTACAACTTCACAACTGGCGTTGATGCTCAAACTCAGCAAGAAGTCGCCCTATTCAATCCTCGTCAGCAACGGTGGGTAGATCACTTCATCTGGACAGTTGATGCACTAAAGATC
>NZ_JAIVFR010000501.1 GCF_020829685.1 Nostoc sp. CHAB 5715
AGTTTTTGCAAATAATGCGCTAGTTGATTTGCTCGTTGGCTTAATTCCCGATAACTTAGCTGTTGGTTTTCAAATACCACTGCGATCGCATCAGGTGTTTTCTCTACCTGCGCTTCAAATAATTCATGGATACATTGCTGTTGAGGGTATTCAACTTTTGTGTCATTCCATTTCCTAAGTATTTGATAACTTTCTTTTGAAGTCAACATCGGTAATTCCCGAAGTTTTGTTTTGGGGTTGGTGACAAAACCTTCTAACAAGGTTTCTAAATGCCCCAACATTCGACCAATAGTAGCGTTATCAAAGCAACGGGTATCGTATGAAATAGATAGATTCAATAAATCTGATTTAGGCGCTACATTCACGCTGAGAGGGTAGTTTGTCCAGTCAAATAATGACTGAGATTCATCGAATAACTGAGACTTGGCGATTCCTATGCTTTGGGCAAGCACTCCTTGATTGTAATCTACTAACTCATTTTCAAAATCTAAAATGCTATCAAATAGTTGTAAACCACGGGATATCTCACTCCACTGTTGAATTTTGACTAACGGGCTATATTCGTACTTACGCATCTCAACTTCTTCGGCTTGCAGCTTTTTCAGCCAAGGTGCGAGAAAAGCATCACTATCTACTTGTACTCGTAGGGGCAGTGTGTTGATAAAGAGTCCGACCATAGACTCTGCCTCCTGCAGTTGAGCAGGCCGACCTGAAGATGTGGCTCCAAAAACTACATCTGACTCCTTGCTGTAATGGCTTAGCAGCAAAGCCCAAGCTCCTTTGAGTACAATGTTTAAGGTAAGCTGATGCTTGCGTGCAAAAGATTTTAGGGCGGTTGTCAGAGATGCTGACACCTGAATTTGTTGTCTATCGTATTCTTCTTCTTGGTAAAAGTTGCTAGTTGAAATGTTACCCACCTCAATTGGTGTTGGTACAGTGAATCCTTTAAGTTTCTGTCGCCAGTAAGCTTCTGCCTTATGCAAGTCTTGCTGTTGTAGCCAAGCGATATATTCTCTATAGGGACGCGGACGTTCTAGATACAAATCTTTACCTTGACAGAAGGCTTGGTAAAATTCATAAAATTCCTTCCACAGCCAGTTGATAGACCACGTTTCCATCAGGATGTGGTGAAAACTGAAGACAAATTCATAAGTGTCATCAGCTACTTGAATCAATGTTATGCGGATGAGAGGAGCTTGGGAAAGTTCAAAGCCGCGATCGCCATCTGCTTTTAAAAAAACTTTTAGCTGCTTTTGTTGCTCTTGCAAGGATAATTTTCGCCAGTCTTGGAATTCCCAAGGCAAGTCTACTTGCCTATACACTATTTGATAGGGCTTATCAAGATCCTCCCAGTAGAACGAGGTACGCAAACTTGGGTGGCGATCTACAACTCGCTGCCAAGCTTTCTGGAAGGCTAAGACATCAAGCTGAGTTTGTAAGGTCAAGCAAGCCTGCTCGAAATACACTACAGAACTGGGTGCAGCAAGCTTGTGGAAAAGCATACCCTGCTGCATGGGTGAAAGTTCGTATATATCTTCAATATTATTTTGTTTCATGAGAAATTCTTCCTGTCTGATTGACCAACCTGAGCCAGTAACTTGCTTAAATTTTCTTGACTGATGTTTGCTAACGAAAAGTCTGAAGGAGTATATTCTCCTGTTTCGGTGGACTGACAGTGGTTAATGAGATACTGGAGCGCTTTTACAAAATTATGAGATAATTTTTCTATTGTCTCACGTCGATGCACATTAGAGCTATAGTGCCATTCCATTTGTAACTGGTCTTTAGCAACCCGCACATACATATGTAGCAAATGAGAAAAAGTTGTTCGTGGACTCATGCCCAATCCAGATGATTCTTCAGCCTGTTTGAACAAAGAAAACTGAGGCAAGCTTTTATCAAACTGACCAAGGTAAAGGAACATTACCTCTGGTTTGGGAAGTGCCCGAATTTTATCAATAATTTTTGCGTCTTCACTCAGATAGCGTAGTACTCCATAATCAACACCTTCGTTAGAAATACGACGAAGTTGCTCTTTGACGATTTTCAAGGCATCGCCTGGATTCTCAGCTTTTTCTAAATCTAAAAGTACAGGATAGAGAATAGTGAGCCAACCTACTGTCCGTGATGTATCCAAGTTATCAATATTACCTGTAGCTTCATCCCGTCCATTTGCTTCGAGTGTAACTTGTAGCAAGTTGACACCTGTCCACTCTGTAAAAGCCTGTACAAGAGCAGTAAGTAGAACTTCTTGTGTACTGGTTCGGTAAATTGCTGGAACCTCCTGAAGCAATGCCTGAGTATCTTGTGCATTCAGCACTGCTGACACAATTTGAACTGATCCAAAAGTGTTAACGCCTCCAAAATAATCTATTGGTAAACGACAGACCTGGTTGCGACGTTCACTCAGCCAGTAATTTTGACTTTTCTGTAACTTCGTTGAGTGAGCGTGTTCTTTGAGTTGCAAAGACCATTGTTTGAAGGAGTTTGATTTTTGTGGAAGCTGAATTGCCTTACCCTGGCTAAGCTGTTGATAAGCAGTCTCAAGATCCTCTAATAACACTCGCCAAGAAGTATCATCTATTACTAAGTGGTGGATGACGATTAGCAAGCGGCTTGACTTGTTGACACCCAGCTCAAATAGAACAGACCTCACAGTTGGTCCTTTTGAGAGGTTCAAGCTGGCTTGTAGTTGAGTAGCAGTTGCCTCCATCACAGATTTTTGAACTTCATCTGACAATGCCGATAAATCTATGTGTGTAAAGGGTACTACCTCTTCAGGATTCGCGTTAACCTGTTGCCAGCCAGATTCAGAGGGTATAAACCGAAGGCGAAGTGCATCATGGTGGATTAATATTTGCCGCAATGCTTGTTCAAATAAAGCTGGATTGATAACTTGCAGCGTTTCTAATAAAACTGATTGGTTCCAGTAGTGCGGTTCTGGTTGATTGTGTTCAAAGAACCAATGTTGGATAGGTGTCAGGGGTACCGGACCAGTTACTAAATCTTGTTCAGCCTGGACTACTTGGGTTGTGCTTATCACCTCTGCTAGTTTAGCAATTGTCTGTTGCTCAAACAATTGCTGAGGGGTTAGCCGAAAACCTGCTTTAGCAGCTCTAGCACTGACTTGAATACCAAGGACGGAGTCTCCACCCAACTCGAAAAAGTTATCGTGAATGCCTATTTGCTCAATACCAAGGAGTTCTTGCCAGATATTAGCAATGGTTTGCTCTATCTCATTTTTAGGAGCAACATAGGCATTATCTAAATCCGGTCTTGAGTAGAAAGAAGAGGAACTAGCTTTTTCTTGAGGTTGAGAGTCTTTATTAAATTCAAGCTTGACCCATCTTTTAATACTAGCTTGCAAATCTACAGTTGATGTCACTACTTGAGTCATACCTGTAGATAAAGCACGTTTAAAAACCTCTAAGCCTTCTTGCCTCGTCATCATCAAATCCTCACCTTTGGGCACGTTCACTGACACGGAGGATTCTTGAGTTATCCAATCGTCATAATTGATACTTAACCAAGGAACAAGACTTGTTTGATTATGTTTGTGTACAAAAGCATCCTTGAATATGTACGCTGCTGGATAAGCAGCCATGCCCAGTACTCCCAAAACAGAGGCTAGTGACGATATGATTACGCAGAAATCAAGCTCTTTTCTTTGTAAAACATTCTCTAATACA
The DNA here is from genome assembly GCF_020829685.1 of Nostoc sp. CHAB 5715. Classification (GTDB taxonomy): domain Bacteria; phylum Cyanobacteriota; class Cyanobacteriia; order Cyanobacteriales; family Nostocaceae; genus Nostoc. The sequence continues at coordinate 3,690 of NZ_JAIVFR010000501.1, forward strand.
ACTAATCCATAACTTGTAGAGCTTAATTGACTTTCACACTCAGTTTTACTTATCTGTTGAACAGTGCGAAACAACTTTATCCCTGCTGCATGGATGACACCGTGAACTTGACCAAAGCGTTTTGAAGCTTCAGTCATCACTGCTTGCATTTGTTCGAGATTAGCAATATTGGCGCGGCAAATGAGAACCTCAGCACCCAAAGCTTCCAATGCTTGCACTTTCTTGATTTTACGACTAATTTCATCGTTTTCATCATGAGTCGCTAGCCATTGTGACCACTCTTGTTTTGCAGGTAAACCGGAACGCCCTGTTAAGATGAGCTTGGCGTGTGCTGTCTGTGCCAGATATTCTGCTAATACCAAGCCAATCTCTCCCAAACCACCAGTAATCAGATACACTCCTGCTTCCCTGATGGGAATTTTTCTCTCATCTGGCTCCTCAAGGTGTATTGGCTCAAAAGTTTGCACCCATCGGTGTTTACCTCGGTAGGCAACCATATTCTCAGATGCCGTCTGGGTGAGTTCTGCTAAAAGTTGGTCTATGAGTTGATTTTCTTGCCTTGTTCCTGATTCTGGAATGACAACATCAATGTTACGACAGGTGATGTTGGGATACTCCTGGGGAATCACTTTACAAATTCCCATAACAGGTGCTTTTCCCGGGCACAACTTTTCATCCCCGTTTACCTCCTGCACATTGTTGGTCACTACAAGAATTTGTACAGCATCGGTAACTTCTTGTTTTCCTAACGCCTGCGCCAGGAAAAGCAGACTATAAAAACCATTATTCTGACATTCCTCAAAGAACTGATGAGAGGATTCTCCCTGCTCGTTTGGGATGAAACTCCAAAAATGGGCAATGGCATTTGGTTTTAAATCCAATGAGTCAAGTTCTTTAAGCAAGGCATCATACTCACAGCTTGCTTGTGGATTAATTGCATAAACACAATCATCTAGCTTAGTAAACTGCTGTCCTACCGTTACAGTGATAACTTCATGACCCTCTGTATTGAGTTTTTTGGCTATTTGTGAACCTACTCCAGTAGCATCAACAAACACTAACCAGCACAATTTTTGTTTTGATTTTAATGCTTTATAGTCAGAGCGTTTCCAGGAGGGGATGTAAAACCAGTCAGCAATGTTTGGTTTTTTCTGTAATGTTTGTTGTGATAGCGTAGCCAAAGCAGCTTCAGGATTAGCGTCAATCCAGTAACGTTGGCGCTCAAAAGGATACGTTGGTAGAGGGATGCGATAACGTTGCTCCGTAGCATAGAAACTAGACCAGTCTACTTTTACCCCAGCCAGCCAAAGCCGAGCCAATGTGTTTAGTAAAAATGCGACATCTGACTGTTGCTCATAGGAATGCCGTAGAGAGGGCAAAATCAGTGATGCTGCCCTATCGTCACTTTCTATACATTGCAGTGCGAAACTACTCAATGCCTGACCGGGACCAACCTCCAGTAAAATGGGGTTGTCTTTTTTCCATAACTCTTGCACTCCGGAAGCAAAGCGTACTGTTTGACATAGGTGCTTCACCCAATAACTAGGATCTGTTGCTTGCTTTGCTGTAATCCAAGTCCCCGTGACGTTGGACAAATAAGGAATTTTTGGTGGCTTAAGGCTGAATGTTTTGACTAAGTCCCAAAGATGCGATCGCCTGCATCTCCCAATCCCGGTACAATATACCCCTTGCTGTTAAGTTTTTCGTCAATAGTCGCCGTGTAAATTATTAAACTTGGATAAGCTGCACTCAATTTTTGCA